>CAMRDM010000066.1 GCA_947041225.1 uncultured Deferribacteraceae bacterium
TAAAATAAATTTAACATTAGTTAACGGACAAATTGTTCCATTTAAAATAGTTTCAGGAATGGTTCAGACTCCTGTTTTACTATCTCCACTAGTATATAATACAGAATCTTTCCTTGATTTTTATAATGGTAAAAACCCATTTTTGGTAGATAATTTTTCAATCGCACCTGAGTTCCCTGTATTAACAAAGAACGGTTCTACAGCTTTTGAAAAATTTATTACAAACATGATGACAACTAACACATTTGAACTTAAATTCTATACATTAGGAAAATAACCTCATTAAGCTTGTACAATATATTTGATAATAAAATAACACAAATATTTTGTAATTAAATTTATAAAACGATACAAATAACTACATAAAAAATAGATATAGAATTTCATATATAATATTATGATTTTCTATATCTATTTATTTTATTTTTTATTTTGCTTAATGCAAGTGACAACCGATATAGTAACATTCATAAACGATATCGTAATACGGTTCTTTTACAGGTTTAACACTCTTATTAAACACATCATCGTAACATTTTTTCATCGCTCTCAACTCTTCTTTTATTTCTACTATATCTCCATCACGTTCATCAACCGATTCGAAGTAGTCATCATCACCACCAAAACTGATCTCCTTTTCTGCTAACTCTATCTCTTCTTCGTATGATTTCACAATACTTTCAAGTTTTAATAACGCTTCTGCATCTTTTCCAAGCATTTTAAGTGAGTAAAAGTATTCACTTCGCCACGATACACCTTCTGCATATTCATTAATATCGTAGTAGTTAATCACATATTCAAACCTTCCTAATGTGAACATAAAATCTGTAAGTATCCCGTCTGTATCATCAAAATCTTCATATTTTTCATCAATCAATATATCTGCAATTTCAGATGCTTTCTCTATATTCCCCATTAGTGCAAGCGTATGTCCTAGAGTGAGTGTAACAGTAAAATACAACTCTTCATCTATAAGTGGATCTACACATAACGACTCAAGAATTTTCACACCCTCATCAAGTTTTGACGCTTTAAGCAAACTTGTAGCTTCACAATATAAATACTTTTTTTCTTTCGATATTATGTACGCTGTATGAAATACTTCACTCGCTTTATCGAACAACTTATTTTCAAAATAATATTGTCCTAACGCATAATATGTTTGATAAAAAGGTGATTTACGTTTAACTGCTTCTTCCAAAATTTCTACAGCCATTTTTCTTTTTTTGTTATCATCTTGTTCCTCGCAACCGTAATAATCTACAATAAAATATGCCATACATGTTGCCCACATACAGTACTCATTATTAGTAAAAGTATCATGATTTACTTCATAACATTTCTCTAATATATCCATCGGCTCTTCATCGCATAACATAGACTGAACTACCATCGCTAACAAACAGTACGCCTCTACATGTATAGGTTTAAATTTGATCTCTTCTTCTAATAGTTTTTTATATGGCTCATGGATTTTACGAACATCATTATGATCACCTGCTGTTTTAAGCTTTTCAGATATCTCATCTCTCACATCATTTATGTTCATTTTATACCCTCTAATATGATAGATTATTTTATACTATCAGATAAGAATAAATCAAGTAAATAAATTTTCTATAGTTTTAAACGTAGCAATATACTGATGTTGATGTTGGGTAAAAGAATATAGATCGTAAGATAACATAAATAGTAACACCACAGCGATCGTAAAAGAATATAGATCGTAAAATGAAATCGTTGCAAATAAAAATAAAAATGAGAGCAGTAACGCTCTCATTATATTTCATAATTTAATATACATAATCTTAATTATTATCTTTCATTTAATCTTAATTATTATCTTTCACTTAATGGTTGATACTTAACCTCATCCATTATGTTCATATACCCAGGACGCATAATACGTTTACCTGCAAACGATAGCTCCTCATTTCTATGTGAACACCAACCAACTATTCTTGCCATAGCAAATAACGGTGTATAAATCTCTTCAGGTATACCTAACATCTCGTACACAAACCCTGAGTAGAAATCTACATTTGTAAGAAGTTTTGCAGCGTTACCTTTACGAGCTCTTAATCTATCAATAGCTCTTGCTTCTAATAACTCTAAAAAGTTGTATTCATCAACTCTTTTTGTCTCAACAGCTAACTCTCTTGCAAGTTCTTTTAATAGTATAGATCTAGGATCTGAAACTGTATAAACTGCGTGTCCTAATCCGTAGATCAATCCCGACTGATCGTACACCTCTTTATTTAACATTCTATCAAGATAAGCATCTATTTCATTATTATCTTTCCAGTCTAATATACTCTCTTGAAGATGCTTTCTCATATGGTTAACCATAATATTTGCACCACCATGTAACGGTCCTTTTAGAGAACATATACCTGTTGATATAGCCGAGTATGTATCTGTACCTGTTGAACTTGTAACCCTTACTGCAAACGTAGAGTTGTTTCCTCCACCATGTTCAGCTTGAAGCATTAATAGTAAATCAAGCACTCTTGACTCAAGTGGTGTGTAATCATATTTGATCATATAAAGAAGATTTTCTGCAATAGATAACTTCTCTTGTGGATGTCTTATATGAAGAGTTTTATTATGTTGAGTATGACGTAAAATATTATACGCATACGCTATGATCGTTGGAAACTTAGAGATCAAACATATCGATTGTCTCATAAGATTATCTTGAGATAGATCATCTGGATTAGGATCGTATGTATACATTTCTAAAACGCTTCTAGCTAAAATATTCATAATATTCTTGCCTTCAAGATCTATAATGTGCATACGAGTTTTCTGTTCTAACGCCATATTGTTTTGTATAACTTCTGAAAAATCTGCTAATGTGCTTCTGTTAGGTAGCGATCCTGATAGAAGTAAATATGCTATCTCTTCATATCCGTGTCTACCCTCTTTATGTAGAGAATGAACGATATCTTCAACATCAACTCCTCTATAGAAAAGTTTACCAGCAACAGGTTTAACTTCACCATCTTCAGTTTTTTCATATCCAACAACATTACCAATTCTCGTTAATCCGACAAGTACACCTGTTCCATTTGCATTTCTAAGTCCACGTTTTACAGAGTGTTTTTCTAATAATTTCATGTCAATTTCAGAAGCCTTACGCATAGCTTCTGAAAGATCATATATTATATGTTCATGTTTACCTAAATCTAAAAACTCTTCCCCAATACAATTTCTTTCATCCATTATTAATTTCCCCAGTCTTTTATAATTTTAATAAGATAATTACCAAAATCAGATGTCGATAAAGCTTCTCCATCTTTCATAAATCTTGCAAGATCGTTCGTTGAACATCTATTAGTAAATGCCTTCTCTATTGATATTTTAATTATATTTGAAACTTCTACCCAGCCTATATACTCCATCATCATATCCATAGATAGTAACAGAGATAACGGATTAGCGATATTTTTACCTGCTATATCTGGTGCTGTACCATGTGTTGCTTCAAATATCGCATGCCCAGTATTATAATTTATATTAGCACCCGGTGCGATACCTATACCACCAACCATAGCTGCTAATTGATCTGATATATAATCGCCATTTAGATTTAAAGTTGCAATCACAGAATAGTTTTCAGGTTTTAATAAAGAGTTTTGTAGAAACGCATCTGCTATACAATCATCAATAATAATTTTACCACTATCTTTCGCTTCTTGTAGCTGTTTATCTGCAACGTCTACACCTTGAGCTTTTGCTATTTTATTGTAATTATTTATTGTGAAAGTTTCATTTGAAAATTCTTTTTCAGCAACCTGATAACCCCATTTAAGAAACCCACCTTCAGTGAATTTCATAATGTTCCCTTTATGAACGATTGTAACTTTCGGTAGTTTTTTATTTATTGCATAAGTGATCGCTGATCTCATTAATCTTGATGAGCCCTCAATCGATACTGGTTTAACTCCAAACGATGACGTTTCAGGAAATCTTACAGATGTTACACCCATCTCGTTTTTGATAAAATTGTAGAATTTTTTAGCCTCATCAGTGCCTTCGTTCCACTCTATACCTGCATATATATCTTCGGTATTTTCACGAAATATAGTCATATCAACTTTATGAGGTTCTTTAAGTGGCGATACTACACCTTCATACCATTTAACAGGTCTTACGCATGAATATAGATCAAGCTCTTGACGCAGTGCTACATTTAACGATCTCATTCCACCACCTACTGCTGTAGTGAGTGGCCCTTTCACACCGATTAAATACTCTTTCAAAATAGTTAAAGTTTCATCTGGTAAGTAGCTACCTTTAACGGTGTTACCTTTCTCCCCTGCATATATCTCTAACCACTCTATTCTGCGTTTATCAGAATAAACTTTACTTACAGCAGCGTCGACAACTTTTTTACAGATATCAGTAATCTCGCTCCCTACTCCATCGCCCTCGATAAACGGTATCGTTACAATATCTGGAACAACTAACTCACCATTTGAATTCTTACTAATTTTAGACATATTACCCCAACATATAAACTTAATACTCTATACTATATACCCAACATTTTTATGTTATGTATGGATTATAATTTACTTAATTTACCAAACCCACTTGCGAACTTGTAACAGTTGCGAACTTGTAACAGTTGCGAACTTGTAACAGTTGCAAACTTGTAACAGTTGCAAACTTATGCCACTTGAGAACTTGTACCATTTGCGAACTTATGCCACTTGCAAACTTGTAACAGTTACGAACTTATGCCACTTGCAAACTTTGTGCTACTTGCGAACTTGTAACAGTTGCGAACTTATGCCACTTGCAAACTTGTGCCACTTGAGAACTTATGCCACTTGCGAACTTATGCCACTTGCGAACTTATGCCACTTGCGAACTTGTAACAGTTGCAAACTTGTGCCACTTGCGAACTTGTGCCACTTACGAACTTGTAACAGTTGCGAACTTGTAACAGTTGCGAACTTGTGCCACTTACGAACTTGTGCCACTTGCGAACTTGTAACAGTTGCGAACTTGTAACAGTTGCGAACTTATGCCACTTGCGAACTTGTGCAACCACACTAATCCACTAGACCAACAGCCTCGCAATAATCACATTACTTTGCCCACTAGACCAACAGTCTAACTAAGCACACTAGCCCACCAGCTTAGCTTAATGAGTTTAATGCCGATCCTGATTTAAACCATTTTACCTGCTGTTCGTTATATGTATGTTTAAGCTCAATTATATCCTCGCTTCCATCAACATGACAAATTGTAGCTTCTAATAATTTATTAGGTGTTAATTCATTAACTTTGCTAATTGATATTTTATCGTTCTCACATATCTTATCGTAATCTTTTACATCATTAAATGTTACAGCAAGAACACCTTGTTTTTTCAAATTCGTCTCATGAATTCTTGCAAAACTTTTTGCGATAATTAATTTAACATTTAAAAATCTAGGCTCCATAGCAGCATGCTCTCTACTTGATCCTTCACCGTAATTATCCTCTGCTATAACAACAGATGAAATACCTTTCGATTTATAATCTTTAGCAACTGATGAAACTTTATCAAAATCACCCGTTAACTGATTTAAAATAGAATCCGTTTTATCGTTAAAAATATTCGTTGCACCCATTAAAAGGTTGTTCGATATATTCTCTAAATGTCCTCTATATTTTAGCCACTCTCCAGCCATAGATATATGATCAGTAGTACATTTACCCTTAACTTTAATCAATAGAAACATATCATTAAAATCATCTGCCTTTAAAGGTGGAAACGGTTTCAATACCTGTAATCTATCTGATGTTTGAGATATAACAATCTTAGTTGTTGCACCCTCACCTGTCGGTTTAATACAACCTCTATCAATAGACACAAAATCGTTCTTAGGTAAAACATCACCCGTTGGAGGATCTAATTTTACTTCTTTACCATCTTTATTTATCAACGTATCTGTAAGAGGATTAAACAGTAGCGATCCTGCAATAGTCAACGCTGTTGTAAGCTCTGGTGATGTAATAAACGCATGAGTATTAGCATTTCCATCAGCACGTTTTGCAAAGTTGCGATTGAAAGATGTAACAATAGAATTTCTTCTCGTTTTATCATCAGTCTTTCTATCCCACTGTCCTATACAAGGACCACATGCGTTCGCCATAACAGTAGCGTTCGTTCCTTGAAACTTCTCTAAAATACCATCACGTTTTATAGTTGATAAAATTAGATCCGATCCCGGATTGATAATCAGTTCACCTTTCATCTCTAAATTCTTCTCAGCAACTTGAATAGCCACAGATGCAGCTCTTCCTAAATCCTCGTAAGATGAGTTCGTACATGAACCAACAAGTCCAACCTCTACTACATCTGGATAGTTCATCTCTCTCACTTTATCTTTTAGCTTCGATATAGGTGTCGCAATATCAGGAGTGAATGGACCATTTATATATGGCTCTACTTCATCTAAATTTATCTCTATAACTTTATCGAAATATTTATCTGGATCTCTAACCACTTCATCATCAATCCTTAAATAATCTTTATACTGTAATGCAATCTTTGCAAGTTCATCTCTACCAGTTGCTGTAAGATATTCAGCTGCAATTTCATCAAACGAAAATATAGATGTAGTTGCACCAACTTCTGCTCCCATATTTGTTATAGTAGCTCTGCCTGTTGCAGATATAGATTTAACGCCATCACCAAAATACTCTATAATATAATTAGTGCCACCCTTAACAGTTAACATACCTACAACTTTTAATATTATATCTTTAGCCGTCGACCAACCGTTTAATCTTCCTGTTAATTTAATACCTAAAAGTTTAGGCATTTTTAACTCCCACTCCATACCAGTCATCACATCAACTATATCAGCACCACCAACTCCGATCGCAACCATTGATAGTCCACCTGCGTTTGGAGTGTGTGAATCTGCTCCTATCATCATTCCACCCGGAAATGAGTAGTTCTCTAATATAACTTGATGAATTATACCAGCTCCCGGTTTCCAACAATCTACACCGTACTTTGATGAGACTGTTTTAAGAAATGAGTATACCTCTTCATTCTCTTGCTCAGCACAATCTAAATCTTCCTTTGCACCATTAAAAGCTCTTATCAAATGATCGCAATGAACAGATGCTAACGCCATACTTTTTGTTCTACCTGAATTCATAAATTGTAGTAACGCCATCTGTGCAGTCGCATCTTGCATAGCAACTCTATCTGGACGAAAATTTACATAATCATCACCTCTTTTAAACCCCCTAATATCAGTCGGGTTGTAGAGATGAGAGTATAATACCTTCTCTGAAACAGTCATAGGACGCTTTAATATCTCTTTTGCTTTGTCGATACGGTCTTTAAACTCTTTGTAAAAATTGTCTGTCATAATATTTCTTCCAGTACTCTTTAATATATATTTTATCTGATCTAATTAATCTATAATACTCTCTAACAACTACGTATTAATATCTACTGCTTTTTATCTTGGTATACGATACACGCATCTTTATCACCTAACGAACACGCTTTCTCATAAAACTTATACGCCTTATCTCTATCCACTTTGAACGCTCTCTCTTTAAGATACTTACTTGCAAGTTTTGAACATGATATAGCGTTATCCATATCGCAACCTTTCTTGTAATACTTCTCACTCTTATACATATCAACTTTCACATCTGCACCGTTTTCATACATCTGAGCTATATTCAAACAAGCATTAACCTCGCCACCATCACAAGCTATCGTATATAAATTAACTGCTAACTGAACATCCTTCTTCACAAGCTTACCCTTAGTATAAAGTATACCTAAATTGTTGCATGCAGATGATAAGCCCCAATCACAAGTCTTCGTATATAAATCAACAACGATCTTATCTTCTATTATAATATAACCGTCAGCGTATAACTGAACAAGGTTAAAACAAGCATCTCTATTACCTAATAAACAAGCTTTATCGTAAAATATGGTTGCCGATAAATAATCCTGCTTAACTCCCTTACCTGCACTAAATAAATAACCTAACGCAGAACATGAATTTGAGTTAGCTCCTGCACAACCTAATTGAAAGTAATCCGCAGACTTAACGTAATTAACATCCACTCCCTCTCCGTTAAAATACATAATACCTGTACTGTAACAAGATGAATATAAATCTAATGAACAAGCTTTCTCGAAAAGCTCTAAAGCATTTATATAATCAATCTCACTGTTCATATAATTGGAAACATTAAGAAATGCCCCTTGCTCACACGCTATCTGATAATCTAAATCGCAACCTTTTAGATAAAATGATATAGCTTTAGATTTATCAACATCTGTACCTAAACCAGTTGAATATATCTTACCCAATTCAAAACACGCAATAGGCTCTTTAGATGAACATAACTTCTCAAACTGCTTGATTGAAAGATCGTAATCACCTTCACCATATGATCTGAACGCAACCTCTAACATATCTCTTGATGCACATGAAATAGATATAATAAAAGTTAAAGATAGTAACATCAATTTTAATATCATTTATAATATACCACTCTAATAATCAGTTTATAATTTAAAATAATCTAGTCTTTTACCTGTTCTCAATAAGATTTATATAACTACTGCACGCTTCAAGATGATCGCCTTGACAAGCTATATCGTAATAATATATCGCTTTCTCGATATCCTGCCCCATACCTATTCCTAACTCATATATACCACCGATCATAGAACAAGCTTCCATACTCTTTAAACTGCACGCTCTCATATATAAACTAAGTGTTCGCTCTGGATCAAATCTTATAACTGTTCCTCGCTCATATAAATCAGCAAGCTTCATGCACCCTATAGCACTATCAAGACTGCAAGAATAATCGTAATACTCCATAGCTATATAATGATCTTGCTTAACACCAAAACCATTCTCATACATCATACCAAGCCCTAAATAACCGAATAAACTCTCAGCTAAATGCAACTTCTTATAAATACTGATCGCTTTCTTATAATCTTTCTTCACAACTGTGCCTTTAACATAAAACTCTGCAAGAAAATAACACGACTCAGAATCTTTTGTAGCACATCGCTTCTCTGCCTTCTTAAATGCTTCCTTACCATTAAATGTATCGATAACTACACCACTATTATCTGTACCAACCTTTGCAGTACCGTTATCAACTCCCACCTTTACATCACTCTTTGCAATATCAACCTTAACAGATTTCTTCTCAACTGGTTGTGATAACACTACACCTGAGAATATCGGTAAACAAAATAATAGCGATAATAGTAACTTAATAATCATAACACATAGCCTACCTATTTTATAACTATAACTTATATTTTTATAGATATAACATCTATAATTATTCTACAAAATCATAGCATAGTACAGTAAATATAGTATTACCTATAATAATTAGAACATACATTATAACAGATTAGACAATACGGTCAATAGATAAAAGTATCAATAAGATAGGGACACAAAATTTAAATAATAATATAGAGCATTGAAACAATATTATATTGTATGAAAAACTACACTTGTCGAATAATAATGTAATCCAAAATAGGTGTATCTGTAATAATTAAAATTACTATCGTTTAAAATATATGTAATTTAAAGAGATTTTTCCTGCATATATGAGATATATGAGCAGAACAGAGGAGGAAGCAGTCGAAATAGTTTAGAACTTAGAAGTACTTAGTCGAAATAGCTTAGAACCTAGAAGTAACTAGTCGAAATAGCTTAGAACCTAGAAGTAACTAGTCGAAATAGCTTAGAACCTAGAAGTAACTAGTCGAAATAGCTTAGAACTTAGAAGTACTTAGTCGAAATAGCTTAGAACTTAGAAGTAACTAGTCGAAATAGCTAGAAGGTTTAAAATGTTCAGAACATTGAAGAAAATATCGGGGAACGTCTAGAAAGTTTAAAAATGCGCCCGACAGGAATCGAACCTACAACCCTTTGATCCGTAGTCAAATACTCTATCCAATTGAGCTACGGGCGCATATAAAAACCTCAGTAAGCTAACATAAATTTTTAAAGATTGCAACACCTTTAATATATTAATTATACATTTTTAATATGTAATTGCCGAGCACCCCTATGAATGATAAAAATATTAACAAAGTAAATACACTATAAATACCATTTAATTACAACAGAAACTAACTCTCATAAAGGTTCTTGTAATTGACATAAATGAATATATCAGATATAATTGCTGTTAAAATTTATATTGGTGAACAAATGAAAAAAACATTCCTATTAATTGTAGTATTATTAATTATTCCATATACTATGCTTACAGCGAAAACAAAAGAAACTGTATCGGTTACAATGGAAACAACTCTTGGTAACATAGTTATAGAACTTTACCCTGATAAAGCTCCTAAAACTGTTGCAAACTTCCTTAAATATGTTGAAGAAGGATATTATAACGATCTTATTTTTCATAGAGTTATCAATAGCTTCATGGTGCAAGGTGGAGGATTTGATAAAGATCTTAAACAGAAAAAAACATACGCTCCAGTTGTAATTGAGTCTGATAACGGCGTAAGCAACCTTAGAGGAACGATTGCGATGGCTAGAACTTCTGATCCTAACTCTGCTACATCACAATTTTTTATCAATCATCAAGATAACTTATTTCTTGACTATAAAGCGAAAACTACTGCTGGATACGGATATACCGTTTTTGGAAAAGTTGTGAAAGGTATGGACGTTGTCGATAAAATAGCGTTGCTAGAAACTGGATCAAGACGTGGCTTCAATGATATACCTGATGCTCCCGTTTTAATCAAATCAGTAAATATAATAAAGAAAAAATAAATCACTATACGGTGCAATAATGCCTCCAATAACAAAAAAAAGCTCTGATAAAAAAACTACTGGAAAGAAAACAGTAACTGCAAAAAATGTTAAAAAAAATGATGAACAGTTGAAAAAAAATAAAGCTGTAACACTCGAAAAGAATAAAACTGTGACTAAAACAAAAGAAAATAAAAGTCCAAAGGTAGAGAAAGCTATTAAAGATAAAAAACCTCAAACAACTCCTAAAAATAGCAAAACTGCTGTGAAAAGCAGTAAGAGTAAGGTTGAAAAGAGTGAAATTGTAGCAAAAAATAGTAAGACTGCTGTCAAAGATAACAAAAACATAGATAAAAGTAGTAAAAATACATCAAAAAATAGTAAGACAATTGTCAAAGGTAGTAAAATAATGGCTAAAGATAGCAAAACTGTCGCTAAAGATAGTAAAAATAAAACTGTAGCATCAAAAGCTGTTACTGAAAAAGTTAAAAAAGAAACAAAAACTCCTAAAATAGCGAAAAACAAAGAGAAAGTTTTAGCTGTTAAAGCGGATAATAAGAAAACTGTAGAGAAAAAAATAGCTGTAAAAAATGTTAAACCTCTAAAAGAAAGTGTGAAAAAAGTTGAAACTATTGCTAAAAATACTAAACCTCTAAAAGAAAGCAAAACTGATACATCAACATCTAAAAAAATAGCTAACCTACCTATTAAAGAGAAAAAAATCACTGCTAAAAATGTCGAAGATAGCGTTAAAGTTAAAAAACCGAAAAAAGTTAAAGAGGGTAATATCGATTTTATCATCGCTACAACTCTCGGAAATATCGATATAAGATTATTCCCTGATAAAGCACCGATAACTGTCGCTAATTTCTTGAGATATATAGCATCTGATTATTATAGTAATACTGTATTTCATCGTATTATACGTGGATTTATGATACAAGGTGGTGGATACGACAAAACTTTATCGTACAAAGAAGATACTTTGCTTCCGATAAAAATAGAATCTAATAATGGATTAAAGAATTTACGTGGAACAATTGCGATGGCTAGAACGAACGATCCTCATTCTGCTACATCACAATTTTTTATAAACTTGGCAGATAACCCGCATTTAGATTTTGCAGAAGAAACTATCGAAAGATATGGGTATACTGTTTTTGCTAAGGTTACAAAAGGGCTTGATATTGTTGATAAAATCGGAAACTCTTCAACCACAACTGTGTATCATCACCAAAATGTACCTGCAACTCCGATTACGATTAAAAGTATAACTAGCAAAATTAAATAATAAGACGAGAATGAGTGTATGCTTTCTGACTGTTTGTAAGATAATAAAAGGAAAGTATATATCCTCGCTTAGTTCGTGGGGCTTAGTTCGTGGGGCTTAGTTCGTGGGGCTTTAGTTCGTGGGGCTTGGTTCGTGGGGCTTAGTTCGTAAGGCTTAGTTTGTGGGCTTGGTTCGTGGGGCTTAGTTCGTGAGGCTTAGTTCGTGGGGGGTTAGTTCGTGGGGCTTAGTTCGTGGGGCTTAGTTCGTGGGGCTTAGTTCGTGGGG
>CAMRDM010000067.1 GCA_947041225.1 uncultured Deferribacteraceae bacterium
GACTTAAACTGTTTAATCGTTAATGGTAACATAATTAATCTAACAATAATCGTTAATACGATGATAGCTAAACCGTAGTTTTTAACTATACCTGCTACAAAAATTAGTAACTGTAACATCGGAATTGCTAAAAAATAAAACCAACCGAAATCTATAGATTCTTGTAAACCTACATTATATGATTTCAAATCTTTATATATTTTAGGCCCGATGAAAATATTGTAATCAGCTGAAAATGTTGAATTACCATTAACAACTAAATCATTTTTCTCTAATGATACAACTTCGTATCCATTAACTGGAGAGATAGTAGCTGTATTAAATAAACTGCCTGTTGTTGCAAATAAAAAGTATTTAGATGTGTATCCACCCCACAATGGAGTAGGTAACATACTAGTTTTATCATCATCCATCTTAGCTTTCTCAGTGTCCTCTAAGTTATGGATCATCGCACCTTCGAAGATATAGTTACTCTCTTCAAAATCATTACCTAAACGTGGACCTATCTTTGCAACCATAGGAACATTTAATGCACCTGTACCACCGTTTATCACCGTTACAGATGTTGATAACATATATGTTGTAGGGTCTATACGATACTCTTTCTTTATAGTTAAATTATTCTCTTTAGATGTGAATGTAACAATATCAACACCATCTACCGTTGTGTGCTCAACAGAAGGTTTAACATTTAATGGCGTTAGGAGATTGAAGTAATCTGATTTACCATCTTTATTAAATGTAACGTATGAATTCTCTGCAACTGCAGACTCATCTTTCCAACCCTTAATAGATGCGTAACGTATGCCACCTGTGAAAGAGTTGAATGTTAATATTAATTTATCATTTGTAATAACGATTTCTTCTATTTTTTCAACTGGAGTTGCTGTTGTTGAAGTTGTATTACCTAACTCCGTTACCGTAAGTGTTGATATTTGAGAGTTATCAACTTGAGTAATATTATCGCTTGTTGTTTTTACTATCACAGGAGCATCTGGAATGAAAAATATTTGCCAAACCACCATGATACCGATTGAAATAACAATAGCTAATACCGTTTTAATATCCATTAAGAACATATCTCCCTTAGTTAATTTAGAATATATAATAATGATTTCTAAATTTTAACCTATAAAATTAGCACACGTTACTCAACTGGTTTGCACCAACCGTAACGTATATCACGCTATCCCATGCTATTTATGCTTAATAACCAACTGTAACTATCAATATCTTTAAAGCCGATCTTACACCTAGTGCTACGTTCAGTTAATTTATACAAGTAGCCTTAACAATCAATCACTCAGCAGGATCATACCCACCACGACTAAAAGGATTACACCTTAAAACACGCCAAATTGTTTTGAACGTACCTAAGATAAAACCCTTCTTTATGTATATAGCTATAGCATAGTTTGAGCAACTAGGCTCAAATCTGCACCTGTTACCTAAGTACGGTGAAAGCAGTAGCTGATAAACTTTAATAAAATTAATCATGATATATTTTGGATGAAAGAGTTTCAAAAAAAAGTTTAATGTCATTAAAAATCTCTCTATTAGAAAGTCTACCTGCTGGAGGCATCGCTCTTACAACAAAGTGAATGTTTTGAGGTAAAATATCTTTATTACAGCGATAAAATTCTTTTATAATACGCTTAATTCTATTTCTACAAACAGCTTTCTTTGAAACCTTTTTACTGATTACTATGCCTATCTTTCTATCAACCGATTGAAAAGATATTTTCGAATAACGATAGTAATACGTAAAACTAGACGTAATGGAAAACCGCTTACCACGATAGATAGACATAAACTCATCGTTCTTTCTTAATCTATCACTCTTGCTAAAACTGTTATCCGTGTTCATACTCATCTAAATATTTTTGGATTTAGATTACGCAATTAACTTCTTACGTCCTTTTGCACGTCTTCTTCTTATTACTGCTCTGCCACCTTTTGTAGCCATTCTTGCTCTAAATCCGTGTTTACGAACTTTCTTAATCTTTGTCGCTTTCTTTAATGTTAACTGAGCCATCACTTCTCCCAAATCAATTTATCGCATAGGTTTAATTAATATTATAACTTGTTGCCTATATCTTATATACTATATACTATATCTTTCTACAGTATATTTTTAAGATTTTATATGTTTTTACTTAAAAAGTCAATTCATATTATTACATATAGTTTACTAAATGAAAGTAACATAAATACTTACTTAGTTGATACTTATATGAAAATTCATAACGTAGCTATCTAACTGATCTAAAAGTATCTTAAAAACCATTCACCTATCGCCATGATAACCATTAAAAGTGTTTCAATTGATGATATGTAAAACTACTACCTGTTGAGTGGTTTAAAGAAGATACATACAATATTAAAATTTATGTTATCATTTACAAAACAACTAAACTCCGTATCTATAACACTCGTTTGACGATCTCTCGAAACTCGTATAGGGATAGTTAAGCTATCGTTCAGCCTCATACCGTTTTTTGAACGCTTAAAAGGTATTGATGTACCTTACGTTCAGCTTCTTTAGCGTACTCAATAATAATACTATACACGTTATTAACTTGGTTTATAAAAAGGAGAAATCCTTTTAAGTTGTTGTATGTTTTGATATTTAAGGGATAACGTATTACCTGACTATTTTCATCTAATCCGATAAAAAAAAGTTACTCCCACCTAACTTCATCTCAGGTAGGAGTAACTCGCCTTAGGAGCTAAAAAATATAAAAATAGAAAAAGTAATAGCAGTTTAGTCATATGTTATACATGAATTAACACAACTATCTTCTTTTTGCTGATGCTGCTTTTTTCCTTGCTTGGATAGCTTTCTCTTTATAAAATGCTATATCTTCCTCGCTTACTCTAACTTGAAAACCTAATAGATCACTTAACAGAAATCCTTTAGGTAATGAATGTTCTATAATTTTCATTGTTAACTTCCAAAAAAGCGTATTAATGTTCTTTAATCCTGCTGTAAATGATTCGTTAATCTCTCCGTTTTGTTGGTTCATGTACGGTAAAATTAACGCCTGTACAGAGTGAAGAAGATATTTAAAATCATCGTGGGATTGAGGAACAATTTTCAGAAACTCATTTATAACAATATTCATCTTCTCTTTAAATGAAGGCATCAAGATAGACACTTTCCAAAAAGCTCGCTGTCTTTCTAATTCGCCGTCGACATCGTTTATCTGCTTACGTTTTGAAAAATCCAGAGGCACTAGAATTTCTTGCATAGGATTTATAGCTCCATCAAAATTTTCTAACACTAACGATATCCTCATAACAACTTCTGTACGAGTAACCGCACTAACAACCGTTATCGTATCGTTATGCTTGATAAACATTCGCATTCCAGCTTCTTGAGATGTATCTAATAAAGTGTTAACCAATTTACCGAACTGAGACTCATTCATAGCTTCAAAAAATTTCTTATAATGAAGAAGAAGGAACTTCAACTCTCTTGTATAGTTACCTATTATTTTTGAAAAATCCTGCTCACCACTTCTTAATTTACGAATGTAATTGAAAAGTAAGTACTCAAAATTATGTAATTTCTCTCTAAATGTGCTTATCTTCTGAAAAACATCACGTGTTGCAGGATTGATAGATATCAATCTAAACATATAGTAATACTTATCTATTATCAATTTAATCGTCTTAAAAGTCGATCTTGGAATAACTGCTTTTATCTCTTGTTCTTCTGATACTGAATATGAAAATCTCTCTATATATCTTGGAAAACATTTCATCTTAGAGTCCATTAACAGTTCTGCAAACGCACCCATGTTAATTATACCCTCTTTAGATATTCTTGTAGCTAACATTCCACCTTCAAGCTTCTCGAAATCTAGAAACACTTTATCCATCGCATTGCCGACACGCTCAAGCTCCTCAAGAATTACCTGTTCGCTACTCTTCTGCTTTTTAGTTGCAGCAACATGCTTATGTATAAATACATTTGGATTGTTAAGATCAACAACTGATACGGCGACCTCTTGTTCATCATTATCTAGATCATCTTTTTTCGCAAAACTTGCTATATATTTTTCTAATACGCCATTAGAATATTCAGCGATATACCTTGCGATATATAACCTTAAAGACTGGCGAACTTTTTTATACTTCTCTTCAAGATCTTTGTCTTTCTCAAGTTTTACTATTTCCTCTAACATCATCAACATAAAGAAATATCTACCTCAATCTTAATTGTAATTACAATAAAATTTAATCATGATTAAATGGTTATCTATAGAATATTTCTACCATATAAAATATACCACCATAAAAATACTGCACCGTACAACATACTCACTTGCAACATAATACAGTATACTGACACTCAACACACAATATAATTCTAAAAAATAAATAATTATTTAACATACACTTTTTATAATAATTATAATCTTATCAAATATTCACAGTTATGTATATCTATATATCCTACTAAAAGGATTACTACAAAAAACTATTTAAGACACTCATCAATATAATAACACTTTATATCATATACTAAATATAATATAGTGAATATATCATAAATAAAACAACACTCATGCTATATCAAATTGAAACATAAAACCATATAATATTATAATAAGTTCAACTACTCTATACAGTAACATAGACTACATAATAAAAATAGAAATATTATAAGCACTCTTTTACATCTATATCAAAAACAATCTAAAACATAGAAATTTATTTATCAATTAATTGATAAAATCATTTAATAAAATAATAAAATAGAAACAAACTACTCTGTAACAATCGTAGAGTATGTACCAGCACCCGTCTTATATATTTCAGATATAAATGGAGCTTTTAAAGCATTCCCTTCGTTATCAAAACTTAATGTTCCTGCAACACCTTCATAATTTCTAACTTTCGATAAACCAGCTCTTAGCATACTTCTGCTATCAGCGTTACAATTAGTAATGTTAGATTTCTTCATTATAGAGAAAACAATATTTGCTGTATCGTACGCTTGTGCTGCAAATACCTCTGATTGAAGATTCTTTTTAAGTGCTAACTGATTAAACTGTTTAACTAACTCATTATCTGTATTAGGTGAAAAACCAGCGTAATAGATAATTCCAACACCTAGATCGCCTACCAATGGAGTAAGCACATCTTGCTGTAATCCATCTGCTCCTGCCATTATCGCATCTATACCTTGTTTACCCATCTCATTTAATATAACAGCTGCCTCTTGATAGTAACCTGTATAAATTACAACATCTATATCTTTGCCACGTAATTTACGTATCTCTGCTGACACATCTGTCGGATTACCAAATATTCTACCTTCTGCAACAATATTAGCATTACGCTCTCTTAAACGCTTTCTAAAAAATACTGATAAGGAAACAGAGTAACTATCTGCTGTGTTTGTAATGATAACATAATTTTTATACTTTTTCTCATCTATTAAATAATCTGTAAGGTAAGGTGCTCCAATAGAATCTTGTAACGTTGTACGAAAAGCATAATCTAACCCATCTGTTACACCATTCGCTGTTGCACCTGCAGATATAACTGGAATACCATGTCTATCATAAGCTGACCTAGATGAAAGGAATGCTCCTGAAGTTGGTTCTCCTATCACAGCACAAACATCCGATACTATAAGCTTATTTGCAATAAGCAACGACTCTTTACCATTACCTTTACTATCAAATGAAATTAATTTAACTTGCTTACTGTTAATACCACCTGTACGATTAACCTCTTCAACTGCTAACTCAACACCACCTAAAACCTGTGTACCAAAATAACTTACATTACCTGTTAGAGGCCCTTGAGTACCGATAAATAGAAACTCACTCTCTTTAGACTTCTTACCTTTCGAACATGACACTGCAAAACATAAAGACATCACAATTAAAACAACTAAATATCTTAAGTACTTCATAAATCAACTCCGTTCTACACAATATTAATTAAATAAAAAAACAAAACTATATAATTATGATACACAATGTGTAATAACTTTCTGTACAACATATACTTATATATATGTAATACATCTATGATATAAACTTAAATTATAATATATACACAACACAAAAACTTCTTTAACACTATACATTAAATATATACATAACAGCTTGATAATTCCAATAATATTAACAACCTAGACTCCATGTATATAAATAATTCAACATAGACTAGCAATTTAGCAATTAATTAAGCAGCTATTTCAGTTCAATGATCTATCAATAGCAATTTAGCAACCATTTTATAATTACCCTATAACTACTCTATAACTATTGTAGAGTAAGAATCATCATCTTTTTTATATATCTCTGATATAAAAGGTGCTTTTACAGCATTTCCATCTCTATCAAAACTTAATACACCTGCAATACCTTGATAATTTTTAACTTTCGATAAACCTGTCTTTATCTTCTTTCTACTCTCCACACTACAATCTGTTATGCCCGTTGTCTTCATAACTGAAAAAATAATATTTGCTGTATCATAAGCTTGTGCTGATAAATCATCTGATATAAGATCATCTGCACTAGCACGCATATTAAACCCTCTTACTAAATCATTATCTGCATTTGGAGAAAAACCAGCGTAATAAGTAGTACCTATTGCTAAATCACCTACAAGTGGAGTTAATCCTGCTTGTTGTAATCCATCAGCTCCTACAAGAATACCTTTAATACCTTGTCTATCCATCTCCTTTAAGATAACCGCTCCCTCTGGATGAAAACCTGAATAGATAACAACATCGATAGCTTTACCTCTTAACGATTTTAGCTCATTTGAAACATCTGTAGGTTCTCCGAATATCTTAGCCTCTACAACAACACTTACACCTCGTTTTATTAATTGATTTCTAAATAAATTACCTAAGGAAACCGAGTAACTATCTGCTGTATTAATTATAATAGCGTAATTAGAGAACTCTTTCTTATCAATTAAATAATCTACTAAATATGGAGCACCGATCGAATCTTGCAGAGTGGTACGGAAAACATAATCCCTCCCTTCTGTTACACCTTCAGCTGTAGCACCTGGAGATATCACAGGAATCATATGTCTATCAAATGCCGACCTAGATGCAAGAAATGCCCCCGATGTAGGCTCTCCCACAACTGCACAAACTCCAGAAGTTATAAGTGAATTAGCCGTAATTAACGACTCTTTCGCATTACCCTTACTGTCTAATGCGACAACCTTTACTTGTTTGTTGTTAATACCACCAGCACTATTAACCTCTTTAACTGCTAACTCTACGCCACCTAATGATTGTGTACCATAAAACTCTATCGATCCTGTCAAAGGACCTTGTACACCGATTAATAAAAAATCTTCTTCTTTCGGTTTTTTATTATTTGAACACGAAATCATAAAAAACAAAGAACATAACAGTAGCGCCATCAAATATTTTAAGTTAACCATCTATCTGCTCCACTTGCCCAAAAAAATACTTAAACCATACTGCATAACCTCTTTATATAATGTTACTTGTAATGAACAACAATATCACAGTGCTATATACATCTAACATGTATTGCTATTATGTAATATATTACACACAGATAATAGCAACACAACTACTACTAAACAGTTATACGACTTGATAGAACAATACGGTGGCGAAATACGGCTGTAATACAGAAATAACTTTCCTAAAAATAAAACATAAACATGAATGAGGTTAGCAGACCAATCTAAATAATAAACCGATATAACTACTCTAGAACAATTCTATAAACCTATACAATTACTCTAGAACAATTCTACAACTACTCTAAAACTATTGTAGAGTATGAACCACTACCTGATTTAATTATTTCTGATATAAAAGGGGTTTTAATTGCGCTTCCTTCGCTATCAAAACTTAATGTACCCGATACACCATGATAGTTTCTAACTTTAGATAAACCTGACTTTATCATACCTCTACTCTCTTTACTACAGTTGGTTATATCTGCATTCTTCATAACTGAAAAAAGAATATTTGCTGTATCATAAGCTTGTGCGACTAAAACATCTGATATAAGACTTGCCTGACTTACTATCTGATTAAAAGACCTAACCATATCATTATCTGCATTTGGTGAAAAGCCTGAATAGTATATAGTGCCTACAGCAAGGTCACCCGCAAGTGGAGTTAATCCTGTCTGTTGTAGTCCATCTGCACCAACTAATACCCCTTGAATACCTCGTTTATCCATCTCTTTCAGAATAACTGCTCCCTCTGGATGAAAACCTGAGTATATTACAACATCAATATCTTTACCTCGTAACGGTTTTAACTCATCTGACACATCTGTAGGTGCACCAAAAATCCTTGCCTCTACAACAATATCTGCATTACGTTTCTTTAATTGTTCTCTAAATAAGTTGCCTAAAGAAACGGAGTAACTATCTGCTGTATTTATAATAATTCCAAAATTATTAAACCCTTTCTCATCTATTAGATAATCTACTAGGTATGGAGCGCCTGTTGAGTCTTGTAAAGTAGTACGGAAAACATAATCTAATCCATCTGTTACACCTTTAGCTGTAGCACCCGGTGATACAACAGGGATACTATGTCTATCATACGCAGATCTAGATGAAAGAAATGCTCCTGATGTTGGCTCTCCGATAACTGCACAAACCTCTGATGCTATAAATGTGTTCGCTATAAGCAACGACTCTTTTCCATCACCTTTACTATCAAATGGCACTACCTTAACTTGCTTACCATTAATTCCACCAGTACGATTAATCTCATCAACTGCTAAATTAACACCACCTAATGATTGAGTTCCATAAAACTCAATAGGGCCTGTAAGAGGACCTTGAGTTCCAATTAATAAAAACTCACTATCTTTTGATTCTTTGTTACCCGAACACGAAACTATAAAAAACGAAGAAACAACAAGCAAAATAATTGAAAATCTTAATTTAAACATTAGCCAACTCCATATACATATGATAATATAGTAATACCTATAAAAAATATAACATCTTCTTCTGCGAAGTGCTCACTACTATTTCGTAAAGATAAACAAATCACACTTTTTTAAATCTATAAAAATATTATTACTCTACAATCGGATTTTTTAGAAGAAAACAACAGATAAATATTTCTCCTATAATTATTTACGAGATACAACATACCATTCTGCACGATATATCATATCTCGTAACTGCAATACTATAATGTTTTAGACATCACATAAATGATAACGTTCTAATATACTCTATAAAAAATAAGCCTATATATATCTATCTAGCAACAGCCTTAGATTATCGCAACTAAAATAAAACTATTTCAATATACGAGTAGAGTAACTTCCGTTATCCATCTTATAAATCTCTTGCAAAAACGGAACTTTAATAGCACTTCTATCTTCATCAAAACTCATCAAACCAGATACACCTTTATAATCTTTCGTCTCTGCTAAAATATCTCTTATCTTGCTACGCTCTTCTTTACTACTGCAATCAACTACACCTGCCTCTCTAATAGACTTAATCAGTAGTTTTGTAGCATCATATCCTTGTGATGAACCTAAATCAGAGTAAAGACCTATAGCTCCCAACTTACGATTAAATGTTTGTACGATCTCCTCTTCTGAATTCATCGCAAATCCTGCGTAAAATATAGTTCCTATTGAAGCATCTTTTGCAACATTCCAAAGTTGTGGAGATTGTAATCCATCTGCTCCGATCAATATAGCATCGATACCTTTCTTCTCCATCTCTAACAGTATCAACGACGCCTCTTCGTAGTAACCTGTATAAATTACCGCATCTATATCTTTGCCTCGAAGCGATGTTATCTGTGCTGAGACATCTGTATCGCTATCACTTATAGTCTGCTCTACTACTATAACTGCACCACTCTTATTAAGGTAATCTCTAAACACATTAGATACACCAACAGAGAAATCGTTATTCACAGCTGTGATAATTGCAAACCTCTTAAAACCTCTTTTCTCCATCATATAATCGATTAAATATGGAGCGCCGTGAGTATCTAATAACGTGTTACGAAACACAAACTCACGTCCAACAGTTACACCCTCAGCCGTAGCACCAGCAGATATTACAGGAACACTGTTTCTATTATAAATATCACGGGAAGCAAAATATGCACCAGATGTAGGCTCTCCTACTCCTGCACATATACCTTGTGTTATCAATCTATTTGCTCCGTTTGCAGCTAAAGTTTTCTCTCCACGACTATCAAATACCTCAAGCTTAATCTTCTTACCATTGACACCGTTCTCATCTTCATTAGCCTCAGCTACTGCTAACTCTATACCTGCTAATGTCTGTAATCCAAATATCGCAATAGGGCCTGTTAACGGACCTTGATACCCTATTTTTATAAATTCACTCTTTGATGTATCTTCTATATTTTTTCTCGGACACCCTAATAAAACTACTACCGATGTCAACACACAAACTACTATAACCAATCTATTAAACTTCTTCATATTGTTCTCCATAATAAATTATGTTTTACAAATTAACCTCTCCAAATATAAACATAGCTTAACATGGTGATAAGTATACTAATAAATAAATGAAACCTTAATTAATTAAAACAAAATTATTTTACTATTCGAGTTGAATAACTTCCGTTATCCATCTTATAAACCTCTTGTAAGAAAGGTACTTTAACAGCGTTTCTATCTTCATCGAAACTCATCGATCCAGAAACACCTTTATAATCTTTAGTAGCTGCTAAAATATCTCTTATCTTGCTACGATTTTCTTTACTGCTACAATCAACTACACCTGACTCTTGTATAGATTTAATCAACAGTTTTGTAGCATCGTAACCTTGTGCTGCAAATAAATCAGAACTACGACCCATACTACTTATCTTACTATTAAATGCTTTAACTAATTCATCGTCAGAATTTATCGCAAAACCAGCGTAAAAGATCGTTCCTATTGTGGCATCTTTTGCCACTTCCCATAATTTTGGCGACTGTAGTCCATCTGGCCCTAACAATATCGCCTCAATCCCCTGCTTCTTCATCTCTAATAGAATTAATGAAGCCTCTTGGTAGTATCCTGAATAAATTACTGCATCTATATCCTTATTTCTAAGTGAAGTGATCTGTGCTGATACATCTGTATCGCCATCACTTATAGTCTGCTCTACAACAACTTTTCCACCTTTCTGCTCAACATACGCTCTAAATATCTTAGATACACCTACTGAAAAATCATTGTTCACCGCGGTGATAATTGCAAAATTCTTAAAATCTCTATTTTCCATAACATAATCAACTAAATATGGAGCACCATGTGCATCTAATAACGTGTTGCGAAATACAAACTCACGTCCCTTAGTTATACCCTCTGCTGTTGCTCCTGCTGATATTACTGGAACACTATTTCTATCATACACATCACGAGATGCAAAATATGCACCAGAGGTAGGCTCGCCAACAGCTGCACATATATCTAATGTTATCAATCTGTTCGCACCGTTTACTGCTTGAGTTTTATCTCCTCTACTATCAAACACCTCAAGCTTAATCTTCTTACCATTAACTCCACCCGGATAATCATTAGCCTCTGCAACTGCTAACTCTATACCTGCTAAAGTTTGTAAACCATATACCGCTATTGGTCCTGTTAACGGGCCTTGATATCCCATTGTGATAAAATCCTCAGCCTTACCCTCATCTGTACTCTTCTTAGGGCAACCTGCGATAAACATAACCGACATCATTAAAAAACTTAATAGAAACCATCGTCCGAACTTTCTCATATCTCTCTCCATAATAACTTTATTTTTATATTTTAATCTTAATTACTACTACATAATATTTATTACTTATATACTTAATTGATAACTATACTTAGTACAGTAAATTACTCTACTATTTTTGTGCTAATTGTACCGTTATCTGTTTTATAAAGATCGGAAGAGCACACGTCTGAACTCCAGTCACATTACTCGATCTCGT
>CAMRDM010000068.1 GCA_947041225.1 uncultured Deferribacteraceae bacterium
GTAAGTTATCAAGTGTAGTTGCAAACTACCATAAACTAACTTGCAGTGCGTAAGGCTTTAATACTTACAAGCATAGTTATTGTTCGTAAGTTATCAAGTGTAGTTGCAAACTACCATAAACTAACTTGCATTGCGTAAGGCTTTATGTTTACAAGCGTGGTTATTGTTCATAAGTTATCAAGTGTACTCTTATTTATGGCACAATTTTAACGATCGCTATACGATAACTTTATAGCTACATCGTTCTTAATATTACTTTTATTACGGGTTAACTACATTTACGTTAATATAAAATATAATTTATTTTATCATTAATATAATTGTACTGTTTTGTTCTAATATATCTAATTTATTTAAAGTGAGTATATTGTATGAATAGAAAGTTACATCTGACTATGTTATGGCACCAACATCAACCTTATTATAAGGACGACTCTGAAAATATGTACCATATGCCGTGGGTATATATGCACGCTATTAAAGATTATTACGAAATGGCTAGGCACGTTGAGAATAGTAATGTTAAGGCAACTTTTAACTATGTTCCATCGCTACTTTTACAGCTTGAAGATTATACTTCACTTGATGTTCCAGATAAGTTCATTCAGTTGCTTAAAAAAACTGTCGACTCATTAACTTTTGATGAAAAAGAATTTATCATCAATCAATGTTTTATGGCAAACCAGTATACAATGATTAAACCTTTTGAAAGGTTTAATAAACTATACGAACTAAAAACTATTAAAGGTACAGGTGCTTCTAATTTTACTAATGAAGATATTCTTGATTTAGAAGTTCTATATCTTCTCTCATGGACTGGGGTTTTTATCCGTCAAGAAGATCCACATATAAAAGAGCTACTTATCAAAGGTAGAGATTTTTATGAAAGTGATAAACTAAAACTTCTAGTTAATCTTGCACAATGGGTAGAAAAAGTTATCTATATACATAAAAAACTAGAGAGTGAAGGGAAAATTGAACTTACAACAACTCCGTTCTATCACCCGATTACTCCGTTACTTATTGATATTAACTCTGCTTATGAGTCTTTCAAAGATGTAAACATTCCAAATGTTGATAATAATCTATCTCAAGATGCAGTTGTGCATCTAAAAGAGGGTTTAGATAAGTTTCAAGATTATTTCGGATTTAAGCCGATAGGTTTATGGCCTGCTGAAGGTTCTATTAGTCAGAAAGCAGTTGAACTATGGTGTGAAAATGATATCAGATGGATAGCATCTGATGAAGAGGTTTTAGCCAACAGTTTAAAATGTAATTTAAAAGATCCGAAGAATAGATATAAATTATATTATCGTCGTTACCAAGTGCATAATAATAAAAAAATTAATATATTCTTTAGAGATAAATTTCTATCTGATCTAATCGGCTTCACATACTCTAGCTGGAAAGTTGAAGATGCTGTTGAAGATTTTATCGGACATTTAAGAAATATTTATAACTCAGTAGATTTCTCGCCAAACGTATCGGTAATATTAGATGGAGAGAATGCGTGGGAGTATTACAACAATAACGCTTACGACTTCTTTACCCTACTTTATAAAAGATTAGGTTCAGAAGATTTCATATCGTGTGATACATTCAAAGAGGTATTAGACAACACAGCTATCCCTGAAGAAGCCGTTCAATCTATCCAAGCTGGATCGTGGATAATGGGTAACTTTAAAATATGGATAGGACATAGCGAAAAAAATACCGCATGGGAATATATATCATTAACAAGAAATGCTATTGAGAAAAACATATCTAAAGTTGATAAAGATACAGCTAAACAGATCTATAAAGAACTCTATATATCAGAGGGTTCAGATTGGTTCTGGTGGTTCGGTGATGATCATTTTTCAGCGCAAGCTGAAGTGTTTGATAAATTATTTAGAACGCATTTAGTGAACATATATAAACTGTTAAAACTTAATGTACCTGCGTATCTGTATAATCCTATTAAGAAATCATCTAAGACTGGTGGAATTCGTAAACCATCGTATTATATCACTCCTAAGATTGATAGTATCAATACATCATTTTTTGATTGGTCATCATCTGGTGAGTACGATCTTAAAGCTGATGCTGGATCTATGCACGCAGGTGGAGATATATTTAAGAAACTTATATACGGGTTCGATAGTGATAATCTATATCTTAGGTTTGATACAACATTTAATGATATGCAGGGTGATAAAATTATATTACAAGTCAACGTTTTCTCTAAAGAGGAAACGACTAGTTACGAGCTTAACGTACGAGATAAAAATATTAATCTAGATAACGGTGTAAAAGCGTTATTTGATAAAGTTACAAAAATATCTATACCTATAAAAGAGATTAGAGAGCTATATAAAGATAAGATATATATTCAGTTTGTATTAAAAGCAGATAGTAAAATTATAGATCAAGCACCGTTGTATAATAAAATAGAAGTTGATATTATAGAGAACTTTCAATCTGATTGGATGGTTTAGTTATTATAAATCAGGAGAACAAAAATGGGGAACAAACTACCTCTCATAATGGGTATTCACTGTCATCAGCCTTATGAGAATTTTTATCATGTTGTAGATTATGCAGTAAAAGTTTCATACGCTCCTTTTATTGAGGTAGCGTTAAAAAATAAATCACTTAAATTTGCTGTTCACTACTCTGGATGGCTTTTAGATTATATAAGAGTTAATCATAAAGATCTCTTTAATAAGATGAAAAAATGTTACGATAATGGACAGATAGAATTTTTTACGGGTGGATATTACGAACCTATATTAACAACTATTCCATCTGATGATAGACGTGGACAGATCAATAAGCTATCAGATTATATAGCAAACTATTTCGGTGAGCGTCCTAAAGGTTTATGGCTAACTGAAAGGGTTTGGGATCCGATGATTATACCTGATCTTTATGAGTGTGGAGTTGAAACAATCGTTGTAGATGATTATCATCTACTAACTGCTGGTGTTGATGAAAAAGATATCAAAGGATATTTTAGAACTGAACAAGATGGTTGTCCGATAAATATTTTACCTGTTGATAAAACAATGAGATACACTACACCGTTTAAACCAGAGGGAGAAATTTTAGATTATCTAAAGGAACTTAAAAACTCTGATTTTAAACTTGTAACATATTTTGACGACGGTGAAAAATTTGGACTGTGGCCATCAACTTATGAATGGGTATATGAGCAAGGTTGGTTAGATAGATTTATTGAAACGATTGTATCAAGTGAAGATGTTGAGTTTGCTCATTATAGAGATATTATAAAAACTGTTAAACCTGAAGGATTAGCGTATATGCCTATCACTAGTTACGTTGAGATGGGTGAATGGTCGCTAAACGCTACTGGTTTTGATAAATTTAGTAGAATAAAAGAGAGCTTAAAACATAATATGTCTAACCTACATATTAGCGATACTGATATTGATAGTTACGTTAGAGGTGGAGTATGGAAAAACTTCCTTGTTAAATATAGCGAAGCGAATAGAATACATAAAAAATCTCTTAACTTATCTTTAAAAGGTAAGAAACATAAAAACGATAAGATATTTATAGAACATCTATATCAATCACAATGTAACGATGCTTTATGGCACGGACTTTTCGGTGGATTATATCTTCCTAACCTTAGAAATAACCTATGGGCATCTATAATATTAACACAGAAAAGATTTGAAGAGTTAGAGAGAATTCAACCCGATACAATTGAAATATGTGATATGGATCATGATGGATACGATGAAGCTTACTATATAGGTACAAAATTTAATGCACTCTTTTCATCGAAAAATAACGGTCAATTAACCTCACTAGAACTTAAAGATAAAAACTTTAATATATTAAACACTTTAACTCGTAGGAAAGAAGGGTATCATTCACATATAACGTTTGTTGATACAGAAAATAGTAATGAATGTAAAATTGATGAAATCAAAAACATACACGATAGTAGCCTAGAGATAGACTCATGCGTTAAAGATTTTCTTGAATATGATTGGTACGATAGATCATCATTTATAGATCACTTCACATATGATTTCTCTACTGAGAATTTTAAACGAGTTACATTTGTCGAGATCGGTGATTTTGTTAATCAATGTAGTAGATTAGAGCTTAACAACGATAAAATAATTTTCTCAAGAGATGGTAGTTTCAACACATCATACGGCGTTACTCCTGTTGTTATGTCGAAACAGTACACCTGTAAAGATGATATACTCGATTTTCAATTTGATATTAAAGCTTCATCACCGTTTGAGTGTCAATATGTAAGTGAGATGAATTTCCATTTTGCAGATTGTGAAGCTGTTACAATTAACGGTGAAAAAATCGATGGACATACAATATTAACTGGTAAAAAGTTTATAATTAAAGATGATTATACTAGAAAAACTATAATATTAGAGTATGCAGAAGAAGTCGAACTTGGAAGTTTTCTTGTCCATACAGTATCGCAATCAGAACTAGGAGTTGAATTAACTATTCAAGGTATTGCAATATTAGTGAAAATAGACTTTAATACATCATTATCATTTAAAGGTAAATTCTATATTGAAGATTATAAGTAGTAAGGAGTTTAGATGTCAGAGATAAGGTATGATCCACTAAAAAATAGTTACTCAGTAGTGGCAAACGAACGTAGACGAAGGGTAGAAGATTTTACTATAAAAAATAATAACGATATACATGACTACGCATCGTTTTGTCCGTTCTGTGGTGATGATGCAACTAAACTATATGAAATATATAGAATGAACGAAGAAGGTAGTTCTAATTGGGCAACAAAAGTTGTTCCAAATAAATATCCTCTATTCGGCATTAAAGGCAATGTTACTAGAACTGGAGAAGGATACTACGATTGTATTAACGGTATCGGTGCTCATGAAATTATTATCGATAGTAATAGACACGGTGATCTTTTAACTGCATACACTCATAAAGAGATCGCTAATCTGTTCATAGCATATAAATATAGAATTCTTGATCTGATGAATGATACTCGTTTAAAATATTTTGTAGGGATAAAAAATATCGGTAGAGGTGCTGGTGCATTAATTAATCATCCTCACTCACAACTTATAGCTATGCCTCTGATACCTAGAAAGATAAAAGATATTCTAGTTATCGCATCAGAACATTACGGTAAAAAATGTAGATGTTTAACCTGTGATATATTAGAGCAAGAGTATAAATCTGGAGCTAGAGTAGTAAGTGAAAATCATGATTTCATCGCACTTGTACCATACTCTTCATCGGCGTTTGAAGTAACTATATATCCGAAATATCACTCTGCTAGTTATGAACATATTTCAGATAATGTTATACCTCAACTAGCCGAACTTGTTAGAGATATCTTTATTAGATACGATATATTACTCGATACTCCAGCTGTATCAATGGCTCTACGCACTGCTCCTCCAACAGCTAATAGGGAGTCTGATAACAACCCATTTAAGAATGTAGATAAAGCTTATCATTGGAGCGTCGAACTGAAACCTGTTATTACATGTTACTCTGCATTTGAGCAAATAACTGGTATAGACGTCAACCCTGTAACACCTGAAGAAAGTTGCAGATATTTAAAAGAAGTTATTATTGTATAATATCTACTAGTAAATTTGGTTGTAGTATAAATTATAAAATATAGTTTTAGATATTGGAAAGAGGTTCTTATTGATATAAATATCAGTATGTAATTTTTGTTATATTACAATTTTGATTATATATATTATTATCAAATAACAGTTTTTTACTAATTTTATACAATTTATAGTATTAAAACATAGTATTTTAAGATTTAAAATGTATTAATTCTTCAATAAAATATAGAGTGTAGGGTGTTAATAACTAAACCAAAAATTAATTAAAAGCATAACATCTTGATAAATAGTATTCTCTATGATAAAATATATAATAAAATGATTTATATATTAATTATTATATTAAAAGGTTATTGATGTATTTTCCCTTAGTAGTTTTATAAATGGGTCGCCATCTGAAAAATTTATAAGTATTAACGCATTAAAAGTTTTATCCACAGATTATCGTTTCTAAAGTTGTATATTTTTTTATCATATCAATAGAAATATATTACAAGTCAAGAAGATAATCTAAAGCCTTTAAGGGAGGTTGTAAACACATGAAAATCATACACGTAACACCTGAAGTACAACCATATTCGTCAACATCAAGCATATCGGAATGTGTTGCGTCTCTTCCGATGAGCCTTGCTGCAAAAAAACATAATATAACTGTTATATCTCCTTTATATTCAGCTATCAATATAGAGAAATATGATATCACTTCAACTGGTCTTAAAACATGGGTTGATGCTGGATACAAAGTGTATGAATATGAAATATATAAAACAGTACAAGCAAATGTAACATACTTATTTCTAAAAAATGATGAACTATTTAATCGTATAGGTTTATATGCGACGGGTAGTTTTGATTACTCTGATAACGATATCCGTTTCGGCACATTCTGTCAGGCTGTATTAAATTATATAAAATATCACGATATAGATGTCGATATCCTACATAGCCACGATTGGCAATGTTCATTAATCCCTGTTTACAAAAATATACATTACTCTGATCTAAAGTGTAAAACAATATTAACCCTCCACTCTGTAGACTCGCTCGGAGTGTTTAGTAAATTCTCGTTAGAAACATTAAATCTGCCGTGGGATATCTATAATATCGATTTCATGGAGTATTACGATAGTATAAGTTTTGTTAAAGGTGGACTTGTATCAGCAGATCATCTAATAACTGTATCACCTACCTTTGCAAAAGAGCTTGTGAGTAATAATTTAGATCTAGGGCTTAGTGCTCTTTTTACTCCTCACTCAGATAAACTAGATGGAATATCATCAGGGATAGATCATAATAGGTGGAACCCAGAAAAAGATAAATTTATCGCTTCAAACTACTCATCAAAAGATATTTCTGGTAAAAGAAAATGTAAAGAACAACTCTGTAAAGAGTTCGGATTTAATAGCGATTATCCTGTTATATCTTTTATATCTAAACTTACTCCTGCTAAAGGTGTTGAGTTGATTATCGACGCTATCGCAGATCTTGAAAAATTAGAGTGTAACTTTCTGATTGTCGCAAATAATAGCTCTGATTATCACGCTACCTTTAAAGAGATCGCTGCAAAAACAAAAAATGTTAAATTTACTAAAGGATATTTTCGTGATGATGCTCATAACTTAATCGCAGGATCAGATATAGCTATATCTACCTCTCTCTACGAACCATCAGCATTAATCATATCTATAGCACAAGTGTACGGAGTTATACCTGTTGTTAGAGCAACTGGTGCTGCAATTGACTCTGTAAGAGAAGCACACAGTAAAGGACTTGCATTTGTGTTTGAAGAGTTCTCTAAAGCAGAGCTACTTAAAACTTTAAACAAAGCTATAAAATTAGTTAAATCTAAAGATTACGAAGCTACTGTTAAAAAAATAATGAGTATCGATAACTCTTGGGATAATCCAACAACTTCATATGAAAAACTATACAATAAAGTGCTAGTACGGGGGAACGCATAATGGAACTAAATAAGCTTACAAAAATAGAGTTACTTAAACTTGCTACAGAAAAAGCTATTCCTAATAGAACTAAACTTCTTAAAGGTGAACTGATTAAAGCACTTGAACCTTATTTTAGCGGGAAAACTGTAACTGCATCAACTGATAAGATAAGTCCGTCTAAAGCTAGTAAAGCAAAAAAGACTATTACAACTGCACCATCATCTAATGTAGGGTATGAAAGTAAAAAACCTGTAACTATTTTTCAAATAAAAAAAGATGAATACCCTATTCCTGAATATTATAATATGGACACATTGGTAATCTTACCTGTTGATCCATCTAAAGAATATGTGTACTGGGAACTTAGCGATAAAACTATCTATAAAGTTAGACAACAATATAAACTTGGAAATGCTCCACTAGTATTAAAATTATATAAACAAGCTAGTGATTTTTCTACTGATGAAATTTCATCTGTTGAAGTATCAAGATTTGGTAACTGGTTCTTTGATATCTATGCTCCATCAAGCGTTCTATGGGCTGAACTTGGATTTATTGATGAAAACGGAGTGTTCTACTCTGTACTAAAATCAAACAGTATCAGAATGCCTGCAGATAAAGTGTCTGATATTATAGATGATGAAACATGGATGACAATCGGACATAATATAGATAAATTATACGGATTATCAGGGTTACATAAAACTGATTTAGGTGCTAGTCAAACAATGCATAAAACTATTTTGAGACAGTTAACAACAGTTAATACAGTCTCATCATCAAGTTTTATGAAGGATAAATAATTATGAACGGATATTGGATGCTTGTTCTACATGCTCATCTACCATTTGTAAAACATCCCGATTACGACTTCTTTCTTGAAGAACAATGGTTATTTGAAGCAATAACAGAAACATATATACCTCTACTTATGAATATGAAAAAGCTAGAGAATGAAGGCGTATACTTTCGCCTAACATCTTCTGTAACACCTCCTCTTGCTGAGATGCTATCTGATCCATCGCTACAAAAAAAGTATCTTACATATCTAGATAGATCTATCGAACTAGCCGACAAAGAGTTAATCAGAACTAAAGATGATTCAACTTTTCAACCTGTCGCTAGAATGTATAGAGAGAAACTTGAAACTATTAGATCGTACTATCTGAAAGATCTTAACTCATCTGTGCTAAACGGATATAGACACTTTCAAGATAAAGGCAATTTAGAGATTATTACTTGTGGCTCAACTCATGGATATCTGCCACTGATGAATAACTATAAAGCTGTTCGTGCTCAAGTTGAACTCGCAGCACAAACACATGAAAAACATTTCGGTAAAAGACCTGAAGGTATATGGTTACCAGAGTGTGCTTATCATTCTGGACTAGAAGAAGTCTTGAACGACTCTGGAATAAAATATTTCTTTATAGATACTCACGGCGTACTTTTCTCATCTCCTAGACCTAAATATGGATCATATGCACCTGTATATACATCAGCTGGTGTCGCAGCTTTTGCAAGAGATTATTACTCATCTAAACAGGTGTGGAGCTCTAAAGAAGGATATCCTGGAGATGTGTATTATAGAGACTTCTATAGAGATATAGGATACGATTTAGATTATGAATATATAAAACCATATATATCTCCTGATGGCGTACGTGTTTTTACAGGACTTAAATATCATCGTATAACTGGTGAAATGGACTTTAAAGAGGTTTATCAACCTGAAATTGCATATCAAAAAACTGTATCTCACGCTGCACACTTTGTAGCTGAAAGGGAGAAACAAGTTGATGAAATAGCTGAAATTATAGATAGAAATCCACTTATCGTATCTCCATACGATGCAGAACTTTACGGACATTGGTGGTTCGAAGGGCCTGACTTTCTATTAAACGTTTTTAGAGAGATGAATAAATCTAATATCGTTAAACCGATTACTCCTATCGAGTATTTAAATAAATTTCCTACAAATCAAATTGTAGATCTTAATCCATCTTCTTGGGGAGATGAAGGATATTATAAAGTATGGTTGAACTCAGGAAATGAATGGATTTATAGACACCTACATTTTATGTCTAACAGTATGGTTAAAATCGCTGAAGAGTATAAAGATGGTACAGATTCATTAAAGACAAGATTTCTTAATCAGATGGCGAGAGAGTTAATGCTTTGTCAAGCATCCGATTGGGCGTTTCTTGTAACGACTGGGACAGCTAATGAGTATTCAACAGCTAGAACAAAAGAACACATTAATAACTTTTTAAGATTATATACAATGGTTTCTGACAATCATTTAGATTCTAATTATCTTGAAAAATTAGAGAATAAAAATTCTATTTTTCAAAATATAAATTATAAACTGTTTACTTGATTGACTAAAATCACGATATTATATTTAAAGTAAAATAACTGTTTGATTTTTATCCGATTATAAAATAGTATACTAACTTGTATCTTGTTTTGTAATAAATAAATATATCTATTAAGTGAGTTGTATTATGTTTTTCACTAAAAAAGAAGTATCAGTTAAGATCAATAATATAAACAAAGTATTTCATACTTTGTCTAAAAAGAATTTGTATCAATTTCTAATAGATGAAAATATTGTGAATCATACACTTTGTAAAGGTTCAGGACAGTGTGGTAAATGTAAAATACTTTTTATCGGTAAAAACGTACCCTCGCCTTCTTATAAAGATAAACTTATCTTAGCAGATATAAATGTCAGCAACGATTATCGTCTTGCTTGTCAACATTCAATTAAATCAGATATTGTGATCGATCTGCTTGACATGGGTTTAACTGAAAATATCACAGCTGATGGTGATGAAAGTTCATCAACTAATAGTAATAAATCAGTTACTATCACCGATGATGATCTTCCGTTAATCGGTGAATTTCCTACTCATTATACCGATGAAATACCTGAACCATTAATTGATATTTCAACTAAGAATATTGTAGATGGTAAACATAGTGGTAGTACTAAAGAGAGACCTGATGATGCAAAATATGAAGGTGTATCAGATTGTATCATTCTTATTCAACAGAGAAAATCTATACGTTACTACTGTTATTCAGCAGCCCTTGATACTATCTTTATGGAAGGATCAACTAAGACTGATGAAAAACTTACATCTCTTATCCAGAATAACCTCGTACCAGATTTTATTCACGATGTTTTAAATGTGAAAAATATCGATAGAATATTAATCGTTACAGAAAAATTTCATGTAGATAATACCGAAATATTTATGGATATGATAAACTATACTAGATTTGAAATAGGTACTATGTTATGTGAAGTTGTAATGCCTTATAAAGATAATCACGATATTATTAGGTTTTTTAGATTGCTTTCATCTGACTCTAATAATAAACTTATTATATCTCTTGATATGCTTGATAAAATATATTTCTTGAATGCAAAAAATATTACTGAGTTAGCATCGAATAAATTATCAACTATAAATATTAGTTCTATTTTCCCTGTAGGCAAAAATCCTATATTAAGCTTTAATACTGATTTATCGATAAAATCTGTACTTAAACAAGAGTTTTCACCCGACTCTCTTACCTTAGCCTCTATGTTAGAGTTTATATCTATAATGAAAAGTAAAGGTATAATTGATAATAAATTTAAACTGAATAATCGTACAGAGTTATTAGATAATAAAATTGATCTCACAACAGCATTAAAATTGATCGGATCAGATATTCCAACGGGGTTCTATATTCATAGAGAACGTAGTGCTGAAATAATATTAACACAAGATCACTTAGATCAAGTTTATCAAATAAGATCACACATACTTTCAGTAATTGAATGGACAGGTTTAAATATATTAAAACTATCTAATATTGTTTTCTTAACTACAGAGCATTTTGAAGGATTGATAGATTCAATGATTACATTAGGATTTATACCTAAAGATTATCAAGATAAAATCATCTATTCATCTGGAGATAGTCGAGTTCAAGCGATAAACATATTTAAAGAAAGAGATTTTTCAATCTTCCTAAAAGAAAGATTTAGAAGCTGTTCAAACATTCTTTTAGATGAAGATAAAAGTTTTCAAGATATTCAAAAAACTTCTATAAATTGATATTTAACGCATCTCACTATATTCTGAGAACTTAACGATCATTCTATTGTTAAGTTGGTGTATTGTTGATATACTTATAAACTTCAAGTTATTATAGATACTATGTAATTATGTTATAAGATGTTTATATGTAGTTTAAAAGTGTTATAAGTATCATTCGGTTTTACTATTCCATATGGGTAACCGTACAACCGTCTAATTATTCAATCTGCAATCATACAACTGTGCAACATGTAATCATGTA
>CAMRDM010000069.1 GCA_947041225.1 uncultured Deferribacteraceae bacterium
ACAGCAAGTACCAGTACAACAAGTACCAGTACAAGTTGCACCTGCTCAGCAAGTACCAGTACAACAAGTACCAGTACAAGTTGTACCTGCTCAGTAGATTGTAGTGTAATTTAGGTATTTCTTATATCTGATAAATTAGAGTATAAATTATATATAGCCACCTAAGTGATTAGGTGGTTTTTGTTATAACTGATAATGCGATCTGATAATACATTAACGTAGTAATTTGTTTTGTGTAAGTTATAAAAGGTTAATTTAATAGAATAAGAGTTATTTTGTATATAGTAAACACTTGACATTTTATAGGGGTTATGAGTACTATGCTATATGGATTAATAGATTATTAATAAGCTTCTCTTACTCTAATTAACTATAATAGCACGGCATGTATATCGATATAGATGTCTTCAATGTAAATAAAATCTAAGGGGTTATGTTATGATAAGAGGAACGATATTTATTAAATTTAGAATGATCGCATTGGCTGTTCTTTCAACGATTATTTTTTCAGGCTGTGCAACAGCTATTCCTACAACTGGTGGAAATCCGATATATACAACTAGAGTAAATATCGAAGCGAGTGATTTAATTTTAGGTGATTCTGTAAATGCGATAGGTACATTTACTCCTAAGCAATTTGATAATGGTTTTGCTATACAGTCATTAACTTATAAAGCATTAAGAGGCACAGATTACGATTTTCTTTTTATGCCAAGATATGAGAGACAAGGTAATAAGCTTACTTTAAAAGGACGTCCAGCTAAATTAAAATCAGCAAGTTCTACACCTGCGTCTGCAACTGAACCAACACCTGCGTCTGCAACTGAACCAACACCTACACCAGTAACTACACCTTAAGTAAAGTGAATATATTTAAGTAGTATCCCAATATATAAATCATAGTTGTCAAAGCAATTTCATACTCGTTTAGCTATAAGTTAAGCGAGTTTTTTATCGTTTATTTTCTATCTAAAATTAATTGCCACTACCTATATTTTTTTCAATTACCATGAAATTATCTATCATAAGAATATAGTCAATTTTATTCTTAATAATCATTTTGTTTAAAAACTTAAACCTTACAATACTTTATGAAAAATAATAAAAATATTAATACACCATAAATTATTTATTGATAAATATCTGTAATGAATAGATAACCAGTAAATAAGATAAATAAGATGAATAGATAAAGGGAGAGTTCACATGTTACATTCTAAAAATAAGAATCAGTTTAATATAAAAGATGAGATGTTCGGTTCTATAGATACAAATAAAACGTTATCAAAATATAAAATGCCTGAAAATGAGATGTTAGCAGAAAGTGCATATTCTTCTATAATAAACGAGTTAATTCTTGATGGTAATGCTACTCAAAACCTTGCAACATTTGTTCAAACATGGGCAGAACCACAGGTACAAAAATTGATGCAAGATTGTATAGTGAAAAATATGATAGATAAAGATGAGTATCCTCAAACAGCAGAGCTAGAGGCAAGATGTGTTCATATTATAGCTGATTTATGGAACTCTCCTGATGCGATGAATACACTTGGCACATCTACAACAGGATCATCAGAGGCTGCAATGCTAGGTGGTTTAGCTATGCTTTGGAACTGGCGTAAAAAGATGAAAGCTTTAGGTAAACCGACTGATAAACCTAATATGATAACTGGACCGGTACAGATATGTTGGCATAAATTTGCACGGTATTGGGATATAGAGTTACGTGAAGTACCTATGGATAAAGATAAGTACTTTATGGTTGGAGAGGATATATTAAAGTACGCTGATGAGAACACTATTTGTGTTGTTCCAACATTAGGCGTAACATTTACGTTGCAGTATGAGCCAGTTGAAGAGATATCAAAAATGTTAGATAAGTTAGAGAAAGATACAGGACTTAATATTCCTATCCATGTTGATGCTGCAAGTGGTGGTTTTCTAGCTCCGTTTATAGATGAACAGAAAGCTATATTGTGGGATTTTAAATTAGAGAGAGTTAAATCAATCAACGCATCAGGACATAAGTTTGGATTAGCACCAGTAGGTGTTGGTTGGGTTATATGGAGAGATTCATCAGATCTTCCAGAAGAGTTGATATTTAATGTAAATTATTTAGGTGGCAATATGCCGACATTTGCGTTAAATTTTTCTCGTCCGGGTGGACAGATCGTTGCTCAATATTATAATTTTATTCGTCTTGGAAGAGAGGGGTATGAAAAAATTCAAACAGCTAGTGCAAACACAGGAAAATTTTTATCAGCACAGTTAGAGAAGTTAGGACTTTTCGATATAATTTATAATGGTGATGGTGGAATTCCGGGTTGTACATGGAGATTTAAAGATGGAGTAAACCCAGGTTTTACACTTTATGATCTAGCAGATAGATTGCGTACACGAGGTTGGTTAGTACCTGCATATTCGTTGCCTGCAAATATAACAGAAGTTGTTGTTCAAAGGGTTTTAGTTAAGCAAAATTTTTCAATGGATATGGCAACACTTCTTGTTGATGATATAAAACGTGCGATTGAATTTTTCAAAAATCATCCGATCACAAAGCCGTTAACTGAACAGGAAGCAAGTTCATTTAAACATTAAATTATAGTAGTAAGATCGCTAATTGATCGTTAATTAATCTATCAGTTAGTAGTTGAAAATTTATAGATAATTATAATTATTTTTAATATGGAGATAAAGATATGAAGTCAGATAAGACCTTAAATGTGTTTACGCTTGCTATGATAAATGTAGCAGCGATTGTGAGTTTACGAGGATTACCAGCAGAGGCTGTATACGGTTTATCTTCAATATTTTACTATGTGTTTGCTGCTATCTGCTTTCTTATTCCAGTATCATTAGTATCTGCTGAGTTAGGTACTGGTTGGCCTGAGAAGGGTGGAGTGTTTCGTTGGGTAGGAGAAGCGTTAGGACCTGGATTTGGTTTTCTAGCGATATTTTTACAGTGGTTACAAAACACAATATGGTTTCCAACAGTTTTAACATTTGCAGCCGTATCAGTTGCTTTTATAGGGCTAGATCAATCATCTGATATCGCTCTTGCATCGAATAGATATTATACTTTAGCGATCGTTCTTGCAGTTTATTGGGGTGCTACGATAATGAATTTTTTCGGTGTAAAACTTTCAGGTGCTATTAGTAAATGGGGGGTTCTTGTAGGAACAATTATCCCAGGCGTTACAATAATTATATTAGGCTTAGTATACTGGCTAACAGGAAATAAAATAGAGATGCCCGTTGAGTCAAATGCACTTATTCCTGATTTAACTGATTTTAATAATTTAGCATTAGCTGTAAGTATATTCCTTTTCTACGCTGGTATGGAGATGTCTGCTGTTCATGTAACAGAGGTTAAAGATCCTAGTAAAAATTATCCTAAAGCGATATTTATTGCAGCGTTTATTACAGTAACTTTATTTATATTAGGGACACTTGCAATAGGTATGATTATCCCTCCAAAAGAGATTAATTTAACACAGAGTTTACTTATTGCATATAACGATGTCTTTAAATTATTTCATCTTGAAATCTTAGGTAGTGTTATAGCTATATGTTTAGCGTTCGGTGTTTTTGGACAGGTATCAACATGGATAGCAGGTCCAAGTAAAGGACTTCTAGCTGTTGGAAAAGCAGGGTATCTACCTCCTTTATTGCAGAAGATTAATAAGCACGGTATTCAAGTTAATATACTTATAATGCAGGCGATGATTGTTACATTGTTATCTATTATATTTGTGCTTCTTCCATCAGTTCAGGCTGCGTATCAGATATTAACAGCTCTTTGTGTAACGTTATACCTTATTATGTATGTTCTACTTTTTATAACTTTTATTAAACTTAGAATAACTCAGCCGAACGTTGATAGAACTTTCAAAGTCCCAGGTGGAACTTTAGGAATGATTATAATCGGTGGCTTAGGTTTGATCGCATCAACTGCTGCATTTTTGTTCGGATTTCTTCCTCCATCACAGATCAATATTGGAAGTAGTTCTAACTGGATTATAATATTGATAGCTGGAAATATAGTAGGTGTAGCGATACCGTTTATCATCTATAAGTTACGTAAAAGCTCATGGAAATCAAATGATCCTAACGATGTGTTTGCGCCGTTCTCTTGGGAGTCTAATCTTGATAAAACGGATAATAAAAAATCGATAAAATAGTATTGTAAATTTAATTAAGTAAAACTTAATAAGAGATAACTTATTTTAAATTGAACTTTAAATTGAATTTAAAATAGAAAGTTTAAATAGAAATGAGCACCTATACTTTAAATATAGATGCTCATTTTTTTTATAATTTTAATTGATGAGATTTATGAGTTGTTACAGATTATCTCATTGTTTTTTACGTTTAATGGTTTAGATAATATAAGTAATTATCTATCTATCACATCGCCGTTTTCAGTATATAATGGAGTTCCATCTTTCTCTTCTTTAGTTCTAAGAAATCCTGTAAGAATTGTAAGAACAGCCATGATAAATAAAAATCCAAGATAGTAAGCACCTAGCACTAATGCAAGAGGAGATACAGATTCTGCTACTGTAGATGAAGTTGCAGCAGCAGTTGCAGCAGCAGCTGTTAATAACGATATACAGAATAATACTTGTGGTGAGTGAGGTACAATCCCTTGAAATATACAGCTAAAAATATCTAATAAACTAGCTATACGTTTCGGTGCGATATTATGTTTACGAGCGATATCTCTAGTTAACGGTGCTGCAACTAATATAGCTATTGTATTATTAGCGATAGCAATATCTGATAGCGATATTAACGATGCGACACTAAGTTCTGCACCTTTACGAGATTTTATATTAGATGTCAATTTATGCATTAACCAGTCCATTCCACCCATATATGATACAAGCCCTGCAACACCTTTAACGAGTATAGATATAACAAGTATACTAAACATACCTTGCATACCTTTATAGAATGCTTGAAAGAACTCTATGATAGTGAACGAGCTTGTAGCAAACCCGATTACTGCAGCTGAAAATATACCGAACATAAGTACATAAAATACGTTCACTCCAAGAAGCGCTACAATGATAACTAACACATACGGAAGAATTTTAATAAGCTCATACGGTAGCTCTGATGATATAGCAACTCCATCAGTTCCTATAACTGCATAAGTTATCATGGTTGCAATGGCAGCAGGAAAAGCTATTAGAAAATTCATTTTGAATTTATCTTTCATTTTACATCCAGCACCTCTTGTTGCAGCGATAGTTGTATCAGATATCATAGAGAGATTATCTCCAAATATAGCACCACTTAAAACAGCCGACATAGCCATCACAGTTGATACAGCAGTTTGATCTGCAAGACCTATCGCAACAGGACCTATCGCTGCGATTGTACCCATAGATGTTCCCATCGCAGTTGATACAAATGCAGATATAATAAATATCCCTACTAATATAAATTGTATAGGCATAACATCTATTCCGAGATTAACGGTAGCTTCAACTCCACCCATAGCTCTAGTAACTTCAGAGAAAGCACCAGCTGAAAGAAATATAAGACACATCAACATATTTCCAGTTTCGCCAGCAGATTTAGAGAACACCTCTAATTTAAGATTAATTTTCCCTTGAGCCATAAGAACAGCAAGGAGCAGTGCAAGAATGAGTATAACCTCTATAGGTATTCTTGAGAATGGATCAGCGATGTCCATATATGTAAATATTAATCCTGCTCCGATGTATGTTGTCAGAAAAAATATGAGGGGGATAAACGCCCAAAACTTATAATTTTTTTCTTGTTTCGTGTGACTAAACATATAAAAAACCTCTCTATATAGTATTGTTTAACTGGGTGTGAGTCTAAGACGGATATAATAGCAGAAAAATAATTATTTATAAAGTGTTGATAATATAAATCTATGGATTATTTAAAAAACATATGTAGTGATAATGAATTGTTTGACGAGTTTGATTAATATTAATAGAGTAAGATTGATATAATAGAGTACTTAACTGTACAAAATAATAGATCTAAATTCAAAAAGATTTTAACAAATTATTCTACTAAGAATGCTACAGTTATACGATACCGTTGTCGATAATATATTTCAAATTGCTTGGATTGATCATCCAGCTTTTATCTGTTGCACCGTTTTTATAATTTATAATATCTTGCTTATATACGCTTGATAATGAGTTATAATATTTTTGTGCAAGCTCAATAATATAATCTCTACCTGCATAATGATCTATAAATTTAAATGAGATGTTATATCTGTTGAACGTTTTTCATCTGATAACATCTGTACAGCTTTATCAAAATCAGTTTCAAATTGATTGTAAAGAGGCATAACGATTTCATCAAACTGATCGCATAACTGTTTTATCACATCTGATAAATCGGTATCGTAAGTTATGTTCCACCAACTACCAGCTGGAGGAGTGAAAGCGTAAAAACCGACAGAACTATGAATGTTATTTTTTCTATAAATATCTGTACAACTCGTATCTATTTTATCAAACTTTTTACACCATAATCTAAGCTCGCACTGTATCTCGATATTCTCATTTGAACTGTTCCATTTAGATGAATAGAACCGAATTTCAAACACTAAATTATTAACTACTTTTTTAAAAGATTGTTGACTCTTTAAAAACTTCCAACCGAGATGTTCTGATATTTCACGATATAATCTATCTTTTGCTTCTTCAACTGATAACAATATTTTAGCATTTTTCTTGAAAAAACTCATAGTGAAATATCTCCTGATGACTTACAATATAATATCTATCAACAATATTTATCTATTCAAATATTATTATATCTATTCAAACAGTATCGTTGATTTATCGTTGATCGCATTAAATATTACACCTTTAGCTTCATCTTGTTCAAGGTAGCCATCTTCCACAACAACTCTCTCTGTATAACTTACAACTGCGTTTTTGATATCAACTTCCTCAATCTCTTTCGTTCCAAAATCGCCACCTCTAACTAAAAGTTTTTCACAGAATTCATTATCGATCATAGTAGATATAAAATCTTTAACCTCATACTCACTCAACATCTGTTTACCTTTAGGAGCTGATACATTTACTTCAAGTCTAAGTCCTGATAGTGAACTCATCAGCTCAATCTTTTTACCCTCTTTACTTGCAATAAAAGTTTCAAGATCTTCATATGTAGGAAATACTAACCTTGTTGATAGGCGTTTATAGTAGTTCCATGCAAGGATTGTAGCCTCAATTTCATTTTCAAAAAATGGTACTAATCTTATTGATAGATCAGAAGAAAATTCATTAAAGAATTGTTTAAAACTTCCAACAGGTGATCCAGCTGTTCCAGCAAGTAGTGCTACAAACTTATAGCGTGGTGAGAAAATACAGTAATGTAGATCGCCTAATAAACCGTTATCTCTATTGATAGGTTTGATTTCACCAGTCTCACTAAACCATATAGGTGCGGTTTTTCTCTCTTTCGCCAATGTGATAAAATAGAACTCTTTATCATCTAATGTAACTTTCTCCATAACTTTCCATAGGTGATGCACTGTTGAGTGAAAAGTATCGTAATTTTTCTCTGCTTTTAATGATGTATCAAGAGCGTCTGTTACGCGTGCTATATAATTTTCATCATTCGTTTCTACTCTCAAAAACGATACTTTTACTGTTTTACCTAAATCCATTTTTTAACTCCACAAGTTGGCTATACAACCATATAATTATATATTATTTTATTTTTAAATCTTTTTATACACTTTTTTTCTTTTTTTTGCTAGATTAGATAGATAGAGGGTACAGATGACAAAAATTCATACTTCATTATTCACGCTTTGTATATTTCTTTTTATGTCGTTTAACGGTAATGCGTCAAATAGAAATACTCCGATAACTGAGGCTGTAGCTCTAACTAAAAACTCTGTAGTAAATATTAGAACAGAAAAGATAGTTAATCAATCATATTCTCCATATAACGATCCGATGGTAAATAATCTCTTCGGATTTGCAGGTAGTTATAAAACTCAAAGTCTAGGTTCAGGAGTGATTATAAGTGAGGACGGCATTGTCGTTACTAACAGTCATGTTATAGAGTCTGCATCAAAAATATTTGTTATACTAGGTAATAATCAACATCTAGAGGCATCTGTAATCGGTAGCGATCCTATCTTAGATATAGCCGTAATTAAAATAAATAAAAAAGTACAAGGTTTACAACCTGCGAAACTTGGTAACAGTTCAGATATTATGTTAGGTGAGACGGTAATCGCAATCGGTAATCCGTACGGTTTAAATTCATCAGTTACAACTGGAGTCGTATCAAACGTTAGACGAGTTCTTATGGATGATATCGGTTACGCTATATTTATTCAAGTTGACGCATCAATCAATCCTGGAAACTCTGGAGGGCCACTTATTAATCTTGACGGCGAGGTGATAGGTATAAATACAGCTATCTATCGAGCAGGACAAGGGATAGGTTTCTCGTTGCCTATAGACGTTGTAAAAACGATACTGCCAGAGTTTGAGAGACAATCGAAGATGTCTAAACGGTATACAGATTTTTCTGTGAAAGAGAAGGTATCTACAAGAGATATTCCGTACCTAGAGATCGCATCGATTAATAGAAGTTTAGATTCAAATTATGATGGTGTGCATATCGGAGATCAGATAGTTATGATGGATAACATACCTATTAATAGTAATAATGCGTATGAGTATATCCTTAAAACTTTCAAGATAGGAGACTCTATTGAGGTGTTTTTTGGTAAAGGCACAGATGATAATATGAGTTTCGCAAAAGCAGATGTAACAATTAGAGCGTTTCCAGATAACTACGGTTTAACTAATTTTAAGAATAAGTACGGTATAACATTTGAGAGTGATGGCAAAAGTGTTAAAGTTCTAAATAGTATGGATAATAAGTATATTCTATCAAATGATATTGTAGTTGGTGTAAACGATGAAGAGACTAAATCATTAGAAGAGTTGAACAGTCTATTGACTGATAATCTAGGTGAGATAATTATTCTGCATATCGCAAGAGGTAATAAATTATTCTCTCTACGCATTCAAACGTAGAGAGTGGTGTTGAATATTACAAGGTTGCAACCTTATCATACAAGATTTATAGACTGATGATTTAGTATTTGTAAGGTGCATGTAAAAAATAATATCGTTCAAGCATATTTTATACAAATATTAGTTCGTATTATTTAGCTATTGGTTTGATTATCATTACTCACATCTTTATTTTCATCATTCTTTACGTCTTTGTTTTCATCATTGTTTACGTCTTTGTTTTGATCTTTGTTTTCATCTAAGAGTTTTAATAATTCATCTTCTAAATTTGTTTCTTCTTTATTAATAGATTCTGATAAATCAGCAAATGTAGTTGATAAATCATCTAATATTTTCTGTTTATAAGCATTTTCAATCTCTACAGAGTTGTCGTGTTTTGTGATATTATGTGCACTCATAAAACCTAATAAACCTTCTAATGTTTTCGATAAATTTCGTACTGATTCTTTTGATGCAGAATCCGATTGTAATGAACCTTGTGTTATACTATCTCCAAGTGCAGATATATAATTGTTCTTGTCGTTAAGGTTTCTGCCAAGTTCATTGTAGCCATAAACACCAGCCATTACTGTGTCAAGATCTGTTGATTGAAGAACTCCAGTTTTTTCAAGATGAGTTATTAAAGCAGTCATTTCTATAGGTGTTGCATTGCTTGGATTAACCTTATTGACATCTATTAATTGAGTAAATTCTTTACCATTCTCATCATGTCCACGTGCAGATATTATAGGGTTTTCATCAGTAGAGTGTTCGGCGTATCGAAGTTGATAAATCGGTCCAGCCAAATACCCTTCTGAATAGATTACCCCTTCTGTTCCTGGAAGTTCTTTAGGTAAATGAAAAACTCCTGCACTATCAATATGTGTTGACGACTCAGGTATATTATACTCATCAGGATCTACATTCTGTGTCGCACTGTTTCCACTATTAAAGTCGTTAGACACACTATTGTTACCTTTAGCGATGCTGTTATAATCTTTAAGTGCGTTGTTATATGTATTCGCTACACTTTTACCACTTTTAGTAATATTGCTAAACTGCTGAACTGTATCAATATACTTATTAGCGACTGTACTGCTTTTAGTGATACTGCTAGAGTTGGTATTTATGCTATTAGAACTCTTAGTGATATTATAAAAACTACTATCTGATATTATTTTATTTATCATTTTTATCTTCTTTATTTTTATCTAAAAGTTTTAAGAGTTCATCATCTAAATTAGTTTCCTCTTTATTCATAGATTCTGATAAGTTACTTATCTCTTCTGATATGTTTTCCATTGCTCTCTGTTTATGAATACTTGCAATCTCTGAAGAATTATCTGGATAAGGTATATTGTTTTTATCGGTAAACTCTTTAAAATCCTCTAATATTTTTGATAAACGAACCGGTACTGCATCTGTGAGATTCGTTGGAGGAGGGTATAATTCTATTTGCATTTCAAGTGAAAGAGTATAATTATTTCTATCATTCAATTTTTCACCAAGTGGATGATAAGCAAGAATCCCTCCCATCAGGAAGATATCTTCAGGCTCTTCAAAATATTGTCCATCTGTAAGGCTTGCTTGTAAAGCTATAATTTCTACAGGAGTGGCATTGCTTGGATCAATTTTATTAACATCAATTAATTGAGTAAATTCTTTACCGTTTTCATCTCGTCCACGTGCAGATATTATAGGGTTTTCATCTGTAGAATGTTCTGCATACCTAAGATCAAACATCATATCTGACGCTGTTCCTCCTGAGTAAATTAGACCTGCTGCTGTTTCGCTTGATATATGAGAAGTTCCTGTGGCATATATCCAGCTACTAGCTTCAGGTATATTATATTCATCCGGATCTACATTCTTTGTCGCACTGTTTACACTATCAAAGCCGTTAGACACACTGTTGTTATCTTTAGCTATACTGTTATAATCTTTAAGTGCGTTGTTATATGTGTTAGCAACATTGTTACTACCTTTAGTAATATTGCTAAACTGCTGAACTGTATCCATATATTTATTAGCTACACTGCTACTTTTTGCGATATTATTAGAGTTGGTGTTTACGTTATTAGAACTCTTAGTAATATTATAAAAACTGCTGTCTGTTATTATTTTATTTATCATTTTTATCTTCTCTCCTTTAAGATAAGGTTATACACAGCCAATACAAATAATTGTTATCGACTGTGTATAATTTTTTATGCTTAGTTCTTAAAGAATATTTGTATTAATTAAGAGGTGAATCTTTCCTGATCACTCATAGATTTTGGATTACCACTAAGTGATATGTACGTTGCTGTAAAAATCCATCCACTGCCTGGTCTAAGTTTTCCAAAATTATAGGTATACGTAGTCCCAATAACTAAACCAGTTGAACCACCGCTAGCTGTATGTTGCCTATAAGACTTAGCATATACATATGCTCCATTTAGTCTTGGAGCCCACTCTGTCGCATGAGTGCCCATTACCTTAACATCAACAACCCACTCGCCTTTATAGTTAGGTCTTGGGTTACCTAATATATCTACTGATGATAGTGCTGGATATCTACTTCTTGATGATTGCTCTTCTTCTGTGAAATTTGAGTCCTCAGCTGGAGTGTCTATGAATATTTCTGGCC
>CAMRDM010000070.1 GCA_947041225.1 uncultured Deferribacteraceae bacterium
TTGTGAGATTTTTTGTTTGCGATTATGTTATGTGCAAAATAGTTGTGAGATTTTTAAATACCTTTAAACCATACGTTATTAACAATCTAAATTACTTCAATACTTTCTCTCTTTCATAATTAATATATCTACCATATCTTACATAACATAACATAACATAACATAACATAAAAGAGTCGGTACAAAATACCGACTCTATATATAAATCTCAAAAATTAAAAACTATAATTATACTTTACAATAAATACTATATTGCAAGTATCTGTAAAATCAACACATTACGAACTAGCCTTTGCAACCGATACTACATCGTACCAGCTCTTACTATCAATATGCGATCTACAATACTCTGCTTAACCAGCAAAACCTGCAGTTGTGTACATAAGTACAAACATGATTACGATTGTTGCAATAATCATTCCAGGACCGTTACGTTTAGGTATCTCAAATGGTGATACTTTAGCTAAAGTAGCACAGATAATTGCCGCTCCTGCAATAGGTGACATAGTTCTACCTAATGCTCCTGCTAACGCTGCAAGTGAACCCATTCTTGCTGGATCAAATCCAAACTCCGCAGCGTGTACTGTTACAGATTCATTAAACGCAATCGCTGCTGCATCTCCTGATCCTGATAGTAAGCCTAGAAGAAATGGACCAAACGCAGTAGCTACTGGTATGATACCTGTTGAATCTTTTAACGAGTCTATACCTGCTTGAATTAATCCTAACGATTTCATACCTGCAACAAATACTCCTGCTGATATAATAATCCCCATGATCTCTCCGTAACCTTTACCCATTCCTTCAAAGAATGATTTACTTGCTATACTTGGAGATGTTCTTGTAAATGAAAAACATAAAATCGAACCGATCAACATCGCCGTTGGAACATTAAATTGTGTCGCCCACGGAAACGCTGTTCTTACATCACCTAAACTAAAAATAACAAGAAGTATTACTGGTAGTAACGGTAATATCGCATACACAGGATTAACTTTAAACGATAAATCTGCTGTAACATTATCTGGATCTACATATCCTTTATCTTCTTTTAAAACTTTAGCAACAATTGTTAATGAAATAACTCCGATTGCTAATGCTATAAAATCTGCTAACGCATGTGTTTTGATAACTTCTATAACTTCGATATTTGCAAGTGCTGCAATAATCGGTTGGTGTGCTGATCCTGGACTTAGCAATGAACCGAATGTACCTAACATAACTGCTGATGCAGCTATCGCTGGTGCTACTCCTGCTGATATTAATAAAGGTATTAATATTGATCCAACAGCTGCTGCTGCTCCTGCTGCTGATGTTAATGATATATTAATAACATAAGTCATAATCGCTGCACCTGGAATTAACACAGGTCTAATTTTCGATAATCCTTTAGCTAACAGAAATATTAAATGCTTATCGCACGATGTAACTCTCATCACGAACGCAAAACCCATAACAGAACATATATTCTGAATTAGTCCTCCGTTAGTCATCGATTTTGTAAAGCCTTGAAATGCTTCTAGTGGTTTAAATGCTACAAGTGCCATTAATATTCCAGCACCCAATAAAACAGTACAAGTATCATACCTCTTAATCAGTAATACCACCGCAACGATAATTACAATTAAACCGAAAATAACTGCTAATGTACCTGTCATAAACTCCCCCTATTCAAATTAAATATAATTAATCACAAATACCCTAAAAGCACGCTTACATGTAACTACTTGCATATGCTTTTATTGATATTGTATTATTATTTAATATGATACTATTATTTTCTTAAATAGTCTATATATTATATAGTATAATCAAGGTTTTACTTACTATGATATTGAATAGTTAGAATGTGTAAAATATACTTATTGTTTTTTAGATATAACAACGCACATATTTAGATAGTATAGATATATCAATATATCTGTCAAAATTGTTGTTAATGAAGGGGTTATATATGTGAGTTAATCACACGATTATAGCCAATTATTAAACGACACTATAATCATAATCACAATATTATATTAGATTAGATCATTAATACATTACGATAACGGCGTATAATCAACTTACTATTTATAATAAAATTATATTAATTAGCAAAACTAAGTGTTGTGTACATTAATATAAACATAGCTACAATCGTTGCAATAATCATCCCTACACCGTTACGTTTAGATATTTCTAAAGGTGATATTTTTGCGATCCCAGCACATATTATTGTAGCACCAGCAATCGGAGACATCGTTCTACCTAGCACTCCTGATAACGCTGCAAGTGAAGCCATTCTCGCTGTATCAAACCCTAACTCTTTAGCAAATACAGTTACCGATTCATTAAATGTGATAGCTGCTGCATCTCCTGATCCTGATAGTAACCCTAGAAGAAATGGAAGAGATGCTGTTGCTACGGGTATGATATCTGTAGAGTCTTTTAACGAGTTAATACCTGCTTGAATTATCCCTAACGATTTCATACCTGCAACAAATACCCCCGCTGATACGATAATCGCCATGCTTTCTCCGTACGCACTACCCATTCCATCAAAGAATGATTTACTAGCTAAACTTGGAGATGTTCTTGTGAATAAAAAACATAGAATTGAACCGAGCAACATCGCTGTTGGAACATTAAATTGTTTCGTCCATAGAAATGTTTCCCTAACTTCTTCTACGCTAAAAGTAATTAAAAGTATAACTGGTATGAGGGGTAGTATTGCAAATATAGGATTAACTTTAAATGATCTATCTACTATAATTTCATTCGGATCAACATATCCTTTATCTTCTTTTAAAATTTTTGCAACTACTGTTAATGAAACAATGCCTATAAACAACGCAATAAAATCTGCTAATGCGTGTACTTTAATAGCTTCCATAACCTCTATGTTTGCAAGGCTTGCGATGATCGGTTGATGTACAGAGCCTGGACTTAACAAAGAACCGAACGTACCTAACACAACTGCCGATGCAGCCATAGAGGGAGCTACTCCTACAGATATAAGTAGAGGAATTAATATTGAACCAACAGCTGCTGATGTTCCTGCTGCTGATGTTAATGATATATTTACAAGATAGGTGATAATTGTTGCACTCGGTATCAGAACTGGTCTAACTTTAGATAACCCTCTAGCCAACAACATTATAAGATGTTTATCGCACGATGTTAATTTCATCACAAACGCAAAGCCCATAACAGAACAGATATTTTGAATTAATCCTCCGTTAGTCATAGAACTTATAAACCCATTAATCGCTTCTAACGGTTTAAACGCTACAGTCGCCATTAACATACCTGCACCTAATAAAACTGTGCAAGTATCATACCTTCTAATCAAAAGAACAACTACAGAAACAATAACAACTAAACCAAAAACAACTGCTGATATACCTACCACAATCCACCCTAATGAGAAACAATTATATTTAATTACTACTAAATACTTTATACACCCTTTTACAGATGTATAAAATATAACTGTATCATTACATATATATAGTAGTATTCACATTAAGTATATAATTAGATTTAGATTTTACATAATAATCAAACGTGGATATCAACATAATACTCAATACCTTTATAATACTCTACTATTAACGACGAGCAACCATAGGTATAAGACTTGTTAAACTACTAACATTTTCATAGCTATCAATTTCAAAAATTTCTTCAAACGATTTCTGTTTCAAATCATCATTTTGATTACCTAGACATGAAAAGAATTTAGCTCTCATCCTATCCTTCGATAACGGATTAGTATTTGTTCCAACAGCATGATCGACTCTTTTAATTACCTCTCTACCGTTCTGAAGACGTATATACACAATAGCAGGCTCGTTGCCTAAAATACCTTTACCAACAAATGCGTCATCTAACTTCATACTCACCTTTCTCATCATACCTTGTACTCTTTCATCTTCTAGTGTATCAGGTGTAAAATCATTAAGTGTAACGTCTCCATTCATAGCAGCGATAGCTATAGCGTACGGCATAGAAAATTTAGCCTCTTGAATTGTTTGAGGTTTATCAAATAATAGATTTCTAAAAGCAAACTCAGACATACCAGTAATCACTTTATCGATATCTTCATAATCTATCTTCTCCTCCTCCTTCAACATTAGAAAAGCATCAATAGCTGTGTGAGAACTACTACATACTGGATATTTTTTAAACTGAAACCCTGATGTTATTGCATCCCAATCATCACCTAATATTAAGTCTGACTCTGAAATAGTTATTCCCGTAAACGCTAATGCGAACCCATCACTACCTTCAAAGGCAAACTCTGAAGATGTTATTCCAGCCTTCGCAAGCTCTACTGCTACTATTCCATTTTGAGCAGATAAACCAGCATGAAACGGTTTTGTATATGTTCCAAAATTTACTCTTAATCCGCTCGCTAATGAGCAACTTATACCAAGTGCATTGATAAACTGTTTCTCGTTCAATCCATACAGTAATGATGCTGCAACTGTTGATCCTATTGTGCCAAAAACAGAAGTTGTATGCCATCCTCTATTAGTCAACTCTGGCATAAGTAATGATGCGATTTTCTGTAAAATTTCTACTCCTAAAGTAAAAGCACGAATAACCTCTTTACCAGATTTTTCTAACTCTTCTCCTATTGCAAAAACTACAGGTGCTACTGCAACAGTTGGATGATTTAAAGCTGTTATACCTACATCATCAAAATCAAGAGCATGAGCTGTTACACCATTAATTAGAGAAGCACACTTTGCAGAATATCTATTCGTACTTCCAAAAATTTTAGATTTACCATTATTGTCGCTTAATTGAGCGTAATTCTGTATTATACGATTATCTTCAGTTCTAATCCCTGCGTATGCAACAGCTATATAATCAGCAAGTGCAAACCTACTGTACTCTAAAACCTTACTTGGAATACCTTCATAACTTGTACTTAAAACAAAATCAACTATCTTCTTAGAAATCGACATCTCCGCCTCCAAAATTTATATTTATTATCAAGTATGCAAAACAACTTCCTCATCACTTTTATAACGTCTGCCTTTAATATAAATATATACTCCTTTATCAGAACAATTAAAAGAGTTGTTTATAGCACACCCTAAACTTACTCCTGCATCAGTTGGAGAAAAACCTAATAAGGGGATTAATGCACCGATTACAGTAACCGTTACATCACTACGCTTTAAATATTTATCAATATACTGGGCTGTCTCAAACATTGTATATGTGCCGTGCGTAATTATAAACTTATTTTCAGAACTTTCTTCAATTATTTTTATCATCTCTTTTCTATCATATTCATTTATCTCTCTGCTATCTTTCATACACACGTGAGAAAATGATATTTTATCCATATCCATCAAGACTGTCTTCTCTAAATATTCAGGGATAACACTATTTTTATACGCAACCGTTGTGCAAGCATCAGTGTCGTAATAAGAGTCAATCGTACCACCAGTTAATATAAATCTTAACATAATTTTATCCTTTCCTTTTTTTATATTCATCAACTTTCTGTGCAAAAACTTCTCCATCAGTTAAGATCATAGGATCAAGTAAAATATCTGCATCCTCTTTACTTAAAATACCTTGTTCTATCACAACATCTTTAATACTGATACCTTTTTTATAAGCCTCTTTTGCAACCTTGCTTCCAGCTTCATAATCTATAAGCATTGCGACAACTGTTGATAAAGCAATTGATTTTTCTGATCCCTCTCTACATAACTCTATATTAGCCTTAATTCCCATTATACAGTTATCAACAAAAAGTGGAATTGATTTTTCAAGTAGTGTCGATGACTCTGTTAAACATTTAATGATAAGAGGTTCCCATACATTTAAATCAAGCTCTCCACCTTCAACACCCATAGATACTGCAACATCGTTACCTATAACTTGATAACATACCTGATTAATTAACTCTGGCATAACTGGATTAATTTTACCAGGCATAATAGATGATCCTGGCTGAACAGCTGGAAGAGTAATCTCTTTAAAACCTGTATTTGGACCAGATGACATAATTCTAAAATCTGTAGCCATCTTAGATAACCCCATAGCTAAACCTTTTAATCCTGCTGATATATCTGAATAGATATCCGCATTCTGTAAAGCATCAAAAAGATTATCATCTATAACTACTGGAACTCCTAAAATATTTTTAAGCTCTTTATAAACATTTTCAATATATCCGACTCTTACAGTTACTTTAGTTCCAACAGCTGTTGCGCCAAGAGATAGAGAAAAACATTTCCCCCTAAGTTCTTTAAGATTTAAAACTCTTCTTTCAACCATTGAAGCGTAACCACTAAACTCTTGACCAAGTGTTACAGGTAGCGCATCTTGCAAACATGTTCTACCCATTTTAACTATATCAGCAAACTCTTTCTCTTTCTTTCTTAGTGCAATTGCTAAATATTCTGCTGATTTAATAACTCTATCAAGATATCTGTAACAAGCGATTTTCATAGATGAAGGGATCACATCATTTGTCGACTGTCCCATATTTACATGAGTGTTAGGATGAACGATATTATATCCTTTCTCGCTAGATAAAATCTCATTTGATCTATTAGCGATAACTTCATTTACGTTCATATTTGCAGATGTACCACCACCACCTTGAAAAATATCCATCAGAAATTGATCATCATATTTTCCATTCATTATCTCTTCTGCTGCTAAAACAATTGCATCGGAGATACTTTTATCTATCGCACCAACTTTATAATTTGCAATAGCTGCTGCTTTCTTAATTACAGCTATTGCAAAAATAAAATCTTTATATCTACCTAACTCTAATCCTGATACATCAAAATTTTCTCTAGCTCTCTCTGATTGTATACCGTAATATGCATTCTTAGGTATATTTTTACTACCTAGGCTATCTGTTTCAACTCTATAATTTTTATCCATAACTTTTTTCCTCTGATAACTTATTTATTTAATTTTCTTCTTACTTCTTTAACAATAATAAAAGCTAAAAATATCGTTCCTAAATATCCGTATGCCAAGTAAACCACATTGATCGCTTTATCAAATGGTAGTATAGCACCAAAACCTATCGCTGCTGTACCCAGTATGAAAACAAACGGTTTAAATTTGCTACTTGACTCAGGAACAATCCTTGCACAAAAATTCCAAAACATAGGAGATGCACCACTATATATAGCCATCAAAATAATCAACGAAAAGAACGTACCTATAATAGGTGCAACACTTTTAGCTACATATAGCATAGGTATCAACTTTGTTCCAACATTAGATATATCTGTTAAAAACGATAACGTAACTAATATGATTGTTATACTAAGTAATATCGGACCTAAAATACCTGCAAAAATATTGTTCTTCTGAGAAGTTGCCTTAGCTCCAAGAAGAGGAAGAAATGCAGCTATACCTAATAAATTAAAAGTCTCATATAAAAAACCTGATAATATCCATGATGATGAGGGTTGAAGGATATCCATTTTTTGAACAAGATCACTACCCTCTGCTATTCCAGATGGGTTTTTTAATAAAAATATAGTTACTAAAGATATAACAGTTATTATCAAAAAGATACCTACATTTCCCATAATTATTGCTAGTCTATTTAATCCTAATAGTACAGTAAATATTACTAACCCACCTAAAATCATACTACCAACAAATGTTGATACATTAAACGCTTCTGATATAGTAGCTCCTGCACCTGTAAAGAAAACTACTACTTGAATTATAAGATATGTGAACGCTGTAAATTCAAATATCGCACCTATCTTAACTCCACAATAATATTTAAAAACTTCATGTGGATTTTGAATATCCTCTCTCTTACCTAAACATAAAAGCCATACTGCCATAAACATCAATGTTACTCCTGCAACAATAGCCGTACCTACACCCCATAATCCATATGAAACAAAATACTGTAGTATCTCTTGTCCTGATGAAAAACCTGAACCTATAAGATATCCACAAATAATACCACTGACTTTAAACGCTTGAAAAAAATTAAACTTATCATTATTTAACATAAAAAACCTCAATATATTAATTCTAAAAAGGACCGTAATCTATTACCTGTGCAATCATTGTAAGAATTATTGCAACAACTGCTAAAACACCAAATAAAGGTGCAAAAAATTTAAACCACTTCATATAAGGGATACCCGCAATTGAAAGAAGTGCAACTAAACCACCGTTTGTTGGCCAAATAAAATTTGAAAGTGCATCTCCCATCTGTGAAGCGTAACAAGCTACCTGACGATTAACACCACCCATATCTGCAAGCGGAATAAGGATAGGCATCGTTATCGCCGCCTGTCCACTTCCTGATGGTATAATGAAATTTACAAACGACTGTATAACAAACATCAAACCAGCAGTTAATACAGAATTTGATCCGATTAAAAACTGAGCAAGAAAATGAATGATCGTATCAATCACTACAGCCTCTTCCAATATAAATAAAATTGATCTAGCAAAAAATATAACTAAGCCTGCAAGCATCATATCTTTTATACCATCTGAAAACATATGCCATACTCTATTTAACGACGCTCCACTAATTAACCCTACAAGTAACCCCATTGCAACAAACGTTGCAGACATCTCAGCAAATGAAAATCCTTTAAATACTGTTCCATATATTAAAAACATAAACATTAATATAAAAGCTACCCCTGCTCTTTTATGTCCTGCTGTAAATCGTGAACCATCATCAACGATCTCTGAGTAACCTGTTTCTACTCCATACATAACAGATTTAGTAGGATCTGCTTTAACCTTTCTTGCATAGTAAATTATAAAAATAAAACTTATAATGAAAAATATAAGCGTCGTTAATGCTCGATAACCCATTCCTGAATATAACGGTAACTCCGCTATCTGATGTGCAACAGCTGTAAAAAATGGATTAGTTAACGCCGCTCCATAACCTGCACATGTTGCAATAATTACAAGCCCTGCACCAACCATATGATCGTATCCTAACCCTAAACACAACGGAATAATAAACGGAACTATAACCATCGATAACTCCCATACGCCTGTGAAACTAACTACAAGCATTACAAGTACCATAATTATTATCGCAACAAGAAGAAACGGTGCATTCTTTAACTTTCTAGCAAGAACCTTAACCGATACCTCTAGCAATCCGATCCTCTTTACAACTCCAAACGCTCCACCTATAAAGAATACCATCGCTATTAATCCCCACACCTTACCAAAACCGTTATAAAACGATAAGAAAAAATCCTGAAATGTTGGTTGAACTTTCTCTATATATTTAAAACTATCAGGATCAACAACCGTCCTTCCTTCAATAACCACTCTGCTATACTCACCACTTGGAATAAAAAATGAAGACGCATACGCTATAATCAATATAATAAATAACGCCGTAAATGGATGATTATCTAACTTCTCATCAACATCACCAGTACCATTATCTTTCTCTAATTTACTCATCATCATCTCCTCCTATATTAAGATATTTTTATAACTTAACTCACTCTCCCTCCTCGTAACATGTTCTTACTTCGAAACATTTATGAATTTATTTATTCATAAATTATACAGTTATGAATAATTTTATTCATCATAGGATAAAAAAAATCATCACTACTTTTTAACATCAACTACTTCTCTCTATCCTCTACAAATACTTTATGACATTTTACAAACTGTTCAAATTTTTCAAGTTGTTTAACCGCTCTCTTAGTATCCCTCTCATAAACCTCTAAGACTAACGCTGTGATAAAACTCATCATAGGTGATATACTATCCATAAACTTATAGTGCATAAACGGAACAGCAAAAAGGATATCAACCATATCAATATATGAAAATATATTACTATGAGTTACTACTATAATTGTTGTCCCTGCCTTATGTAACGACTTCATAATATTAATAGTCGATTTCGGATATCTCGGTAAACAAAATATAATCGCAACATCATTTTTCGTTGCAGAGTTGATTATATTAGATGTATTACTTTTTCCACTCTCAATGCGTGTAACCTCTGGCAATACTTTACCAAGCGAATAAGTTGCAAATACAGCTGTGACTTCTGATATTTGCGAACCAACAATAAAAACTCTCTCTTTAGAAATTAATATATCTACCATATTATTAAACTTATCTATATCTAACTCGTCCAAAACACTGATATTTAACTCTGCTTCTTGTAGAAAAACTTTCGATATATTAGATATGTTTTTTAACTTATTATCAATTTTCTGCTTAGCATCAATACCCTTATTTATATAGATAGATGAAGTAATCTCCGATAGCCTGTCTATAGTTGTTATCTTATTTTGAATATAATCAAATAACGCTTTATGAAGTTCTGGGAAACCTGCGTAACCTAACGATGTCGCCATTCTTATTATCGTCGATCCTCCAACACCTGCTCGTTTTGCAAGATCTGATGAATTTAAAAAAGCTACATCTTTATAATTCTCAGCAATAAACTCAGCCGCTTTTCGCTCTTGAGGTGTTAACTCGTTCATCTTGCGACTGATCCTATCTAAAACTGTATCCATCTAATTCTCCAATTATATGATAAATTATATCCAAAATATAACTATGTGCTATAATTTATATATATACGCCAATGAATAATTTATGTCAATATTTTTTAATACTGAATAATATTAACCAACTACACTTACTGATCTCTAAAATGTGATTATCGCTTAATACATAAAGAGATACATAGGTAGATGATTATAATATAAAAGCATTTTGTTTTCTAAAAATATAGTAAAAAACAGAATATACTCGTTAAATTAAGATTATAATTATTACTTAATATCTATAATATAATTAATAATTAACGATTGATTAGATATAAACCTCTACTACATGTTTTAAGCGATATCTATCGTTTATAAAATAGTAGATAAAAAAAGAGTAACCCATTTAATAGGATTACTCTTATGTAATAATTTATAACTTATAATTTGATTTTCTGTAAGCAGTCAACTACTAGAACTTTATTCCGAACTCTAATCCGTATCTGTATCTTTGTGATACTCCAAAAATATCGTTCTCTCCTATAATACCGATAATGTATCTATCATCAATATTAAATCTAAGCCCTACGACAAACAACATATTTGTAAATGGATCCATATTCGCATTTAGATCATTATTAGCTGACTCTGCATAACCAATCGAAAATGTGTTAATCATTCCAATACCGATACGTGGAACAATCTCAAAACGTGATCCTATAGGGATAACTGGTTGGAAAAATACAGCCGTCTTGATCTCTAACTGATTAAGTAACGCTTGTCTAAATGTAAATCCTAACTCAACTGCAAATAAATTAAATATCTGTAATCCACCCGATACACCGATAAAAAATCCACCAAAATGTCGTGCAATATAGTTATCAGCATCTGCTCCACTTGCTAACATTAAATACAGATATGTATTGCCACGTCGATCAAGCTTAAACCCATTACTCCATGTCATCTCATCTATCATATCTATTAATGCTGACCTATCTGTTTTCTTATCCGTTCTATTATCTGTAGCGTTATCAATCGTAATAACACCTGACGGAGTTCTATTAT
>CAMRDM010000071.1 GCA_947041225.1 uncultured Deferribacteraceae bacterium
GATTGCACAATACTTGTATCGCATAGCACTTTTATCGCATAACAATTTGATTGCACAATACTTGTATCGTATAGCACTTTTATCGCATAGCAATTTGATTGTGTAACAATCTTACTGCATAGCAATTCTGCCTTGAAAAACCTCTCTCATTGATCAACAGTAGCAATTACTAACCACATATCGTATAAAAAAGGATACCGTCCTACGTAATACACATAGTTCAATATCCTTTCTATTTTATTTTCGGTCAACTAATTTAATAATCAATTAATCAACTAATCTTTTAACCTACAACATTTCACTTTACAATATCAAACAACCTAATAACTCTCAAGAACTTCTTTCACCTTTGGAGTTATATGTTCTTCATCTATCTTAACTCTTTTAAGGTTATCCACAACTACAGATATTTTATAATCATCCGTTGCCGCTGAGTCGATAATAATCATCTGTTTGCCACGATACTCGCACATACCACCACGTGCTTTAGTCTTCTCATATCGTACCTTGATACCTGATTTTAATGCGACTTCCTCTAACTCTCTAAGTAAAAGTTTCTTGCTGTTTTTAGTCATTATTTATTTCATCAAAATATTATTTACTGTTTACAAGTGGAGACATCGCTCTTAACTTACTAACCGAAGTTTTCAAAATTTCAACAGCTTGATCTACCTCTTCAAAAGTATTGTGTACTCCAAAACTAAATCTTAACGTACCATGAAAATCTACCTCATTCATGCCTATCGCACCTAATACATGTGATGGAGATGATGAAGTCGATGTACAAGCTGAACCTGCTGAACAACATACCTCTCTCGCATATACCATTAATGCCTCACCCTCTATAAAACGGAAGGTCGTACTTGAGATTGATGGAACTCGTGGTGCTGTTGCACAGTTAACATATGTGTCTGGTATCTCTTCTGCTACTTTCTTCTCAAATCTATCTCGAACAGCTGTAAGGTGCTCAATATTTTTATCTAAACTTTCATCAAGTATCTCAAACGCCTTAGCTATACCTACAATGTATGGTATGTTTTCAGTGCCAGGTCTTAATCCGAACTCCTGATCTCCACCGTGTGTAAACGATGTGAGTTTCGATTGAAACTCTTTATCAATATATAAAATACCTACACCTTTTGGAGCATAAATTTTATGTCCAGATACAGTCAACATATCAACACCAAGATCTGAAACATCTACAACCATTTTACCCATCGCTTGAACAGCATCTGTATGAATAAATATAGAGTTATCATGTGCTAATTTAGCGATCTCTTTTATCGGTTGAACAGTTCCTATCTCATTATTAGCAAGCATGATCGTCATAAAAATTGTATCTTTGCGTATAGCTTTTTTCACATCATCAATGTTTATCAAGCCGTTCTTATCAACTTTTATATAAGTTACTTCGAACCCTTCTTTTTCAAGGAAATGACACGGCTCTAATACCGCCTTATGCTCTATTGTTGAGGTTATTATATGTTTACCTTTATGTGCTAACGCTGACGCTGCCTGACAGATAGCTATATTGTTTGCCTCTGTTCCTGATCCTGTGAAGATAATCTCATCTTCTTCTGCTTTCAAAATATCTGCTATAACTTTTCTTGAAGAATCAAGATACGACCTTGCCTCTCTACCTAGAGAGTGAACTGATGATGGATTGCCATATATATCTTCAAAAAATGGAATCATAGAGTCTAAAACTCTTTTATCTACTTTAGTTGTTGCTGAATTATCAAAATAAATTGACATACTCTATCGCCCCCATATACTTATTTAAAATCTCGTAACCGTAATATCCATATCAACTAAAATATCTATACCTCTAGCTAATGGATTTTCTATAATCGTAATACTCTAAATCAACTAAACATCTACTGCATTTAGTTGATGGATTTGTAGCAACATACACATTACCTAAAACATTGCCACTTTTAGCTAATGAACCGTCCTTACTGTAACTTCTAAATCGATTAAAGCATCTACTAAACACCTCTTTAATCTACTGAATATATCTTAATCTAATTTTTACTATTAGAGTCAATTTCTTTTTTTAATCTTCTAATTTCTTTCTCTAAATCTACTATCTTATCAGTAATACACTCTATTGCACTTGCTATCGGATCTGGTATATCTGAGTGATTTAGATCGTCTACTAGTGAACCAACAGAGAGAATATGTCCTGGAACACCGATAACCGTTGAATCCTCAGGTACTTCAGATATAACAACTGAATTAGCTCCGATCCTTGATCTATCTCCAACCCTAAAAGGTCCAAGAATTTTTGCACCCGTTCCAAGTACCACGTTATCACCGATTGTAGGGTGTCTCTTACCTTTATCAAGTCTTGTGCCACCTAAGGTAACACCATGATAAATTAAAACATCATCTCCGATCTCTGCTGTTTCACCAACCACAACACCCATACCGTGATCGATAAAAAGACGTCTACCTAATTTCGCACCGGGGTGGATCTCAATACCTGTTACAAACCTTGAAAATTGTGAGATAAACCTTGCTAATAAATACCACCTCTTACTCCATAAAAAATGTGCTAAGCGATGAACTACAACTGCATGAAAACCAGGGTAGAATAAAATGATCTCTATACTACTTCTCGCCGCAGGATCCTTCTTCTTAATTGTATCTAAATCTTCTTTTATCTTGTTAAACAATATCTCTTTCCTAAAAATTTACTCTATAAAAAAAAATGGGTCAAGCTGAACGCCACCCATAACATATTAAGCAAACAACATAGTAACACAAACATACTTAAAATAAAGAATAAAAACAACCCTACGATCGATAAACTAATCTACCAACCGTAGGTATTCATATAAATTACTCTGCAATAATAGCATCAGATGGACAAGCTTCCAAACATGCGCCACAATCTACACAACAATCAGCATCTATTAATGCCTTTGTTTCTACTTCTGATATACATCCATGTGGACATTCATCAATACATGTCATACATCCGATACAAGCATCTGTTACAAAATGTGCCATAACTAGCTCCTTATTTTAAAAAATTTTATTATTCTATCAACCATAAATATTAAAGTATCTGCCTAAACAGATAATCAAAAAAATGATTAATTAGAATCTATCTACTATATACAATCACATAAACTAATATAAAACTAATTAGCAAAATGTGAATAATTAACAACATCGCAATAATCAAAATAAGTATGCACCCTTACTAGATCAGCTACATCATTTGACAAATTCATAGATTTGTCAAGAAAAATAATACGAACTACTGCAAAATGAATATCTATAACTTCACTACACAACAATTATAAACATTTCTCATAGATGTTTCTAAACTCGTATTTCTCATACATATATAATAAATAATATTATTACAACTAACTGTACTGTAACCTATAAACATCGCCATCACACTATTTATTATGCAACCTATCTATTAATACAGACTACTATCAAGAAGATATCCTCCTTAGTAGTAATAATATTAAAAGAATAAATTAATTATTAAAGTTCATATCATAACTATCAAACTCTGCTATAAAAAATGCCAACTATTTACTACTATTTTTATGAAAAATTTTTGTCAATTTATATCCAAAATATTTCGGTAACGCTTCCAATATAAGCAACGGTATTAAATAAAATTTAACAGAAAATAGTAACTTATTACCTCTTGCCTCAGCTGAACCAAATTTCTCTAGCAACCAACTGTTAGATAAATGCATCTTCGATATAGATGCTCCTCTTTCATACTCTAACTTTATAGAGTACGGATGAGAATGTACAACCTTAGCATCTGATACATACGCAATATGTCGTCCATCTAAAATCATCTTACCTGCAAGTAACATATCTTCACCAAAATTCGTATCACTAAATCCACCCATAGATAAATAATCTGATACCCTGTACATCGCAAATGAATTAGATAAAAATGCCGTATATATACCAAGACAATTTATATCATCAATAGTTTTAATCATAGACACTTCTGGGTAATTAAACTTTCTTGAAGATCTCTCAAGCAATGAAGAATTACTATCCGTTAACTGTCTGCCGTATCCTGCTGATACCTTTCTATCTTTAAATACCGCTAATAACTTAGACACAGTATCTGTCGTTTTAAACACCACATCTTGTGTCAATAATAGCACAAACTCAATACTGCTATCTTTTGAAAGAACGTGTCTAATAGCTTTATCTCTACTTAACCCATGATTGAAATCTTTCTTATCTATACTTAAAACTTCAAAACCGTAATCGTTCGCTAACTCAACACTGTTATCTGTAGAACTAGAATCGATAACAATTTTTTGTGAAAATTTAATATCTTGATTATCTAATGAATTTAACAGATCTAAAAATTTTACACCAGCATTATAGGTAGGTATAATTACTGCAACGTTGCCTATCATTATATTATATCAACCTAAAAATTCTTATCACAGATTTAATCAATGATAAAATTGATCCTAAATTTAAAAACGAAACACCGTTAAAATCTGAGTTTGTAAAACAGAAATTATAATCAACCATCGCAATTATAGGTAACTCTATATACTCTGAAATAAGTGATAATACGTTGTAATTTCCATTAGTAACAACTATAACCATATCGTAACTATTAAGAGTCGTTCGTAGACCTTTTACATTACTGATATTTATATTACTATACATATTACTTTCAACACCTATAAATGATAACGCTAATGAAATCTCATTTACAAGCCTTACATCTATATCGTATGTACTAACAATAACAACTTTTTTACCACTCTTAGGAAGCTTCTTTTTTATAGAGAAAACAACACCTGCATTTATATCAATCTCTATATCTTTACTTGTTATAGATATAGAGGCTAACTCTTCAGCTTTAACAGAAGTGATAATAAACTCCTCTTTTTTCTTAACAAATGCCTTTACTTTTTCATCTATAAAAACAATACCTTTGCCATCTGCTGAGAAATGATTTTTCAAAAAAGTAGGTATCGCATCAGAGAATAACACCTCTTCTTTAATAAAATTTTTATCTATTTCATCGATAATATCATCAACCGTTACCGTTTCCAGTTTCAGTTTAATCAACAGCTCTTCAAGCTCACTTCTGTCCATATTTAACTCTCAATAAGATTATTTTTAATAAATCCTTTCGCAACAATATATAACTCCATCGAACCCTTTCTTGTAGCATCTGGCTTAAATGTGTATACCTGTTTAAACAAAACTTTTAACTCTTTAATTAGCTTAGATCTTAACTCACCTTCAAATAATTTAAAGACAAATGTACCACCATTATCTAAACACCTTTTAACCAGCTCAAGCACTTTCATTACAAGCTCGTAAGAGTTATAATGATCTGCGTCTCTGACACCTATCGTGTTTGGTGCGATATCTGATATCACTAGATCGTACCTATTAGTTATATTTAAGAGATTTTCTATAACTTCATCAAGCTCTATATCTCCAACAACTCCTATAAAGTTCGGTGAATGAATACCTTTTATTTCATCAAGATCTATACCTACAACCTTACCACTTTTACCTATCTTCTCTATGGCAACTTGACTCCATCCACCTGGTGCTGCACCACAATCAAGAACTGTCATATTTTTTCTAAACAGTTTATATTTGTTCTCAATCTCTATAAGCTTATACGCTGCACGAGATAGATATCCTTCCCTTTTTGCTTTAAGATAAAATTTATCTTTACGATCGTATGTAGCCATCTATCAAGAACTCGTAATTTTATACTGTTCATAATTAAGCAGAGAATTAGATTTTATAACTATACTAATATTGTGAGTTGACTCAAGAATATCAATATTTTCTTTCTCATTATCAAGAATAATATCAGCTATATCGCTATGAGTTTCAACAACTATCCTCTTCTTCATACTTCTTGCAAGTTTTGTGATAGCTCTCATTATATCGTAACTCACAGTAATTCTTGATCTAACCATTCCTTTACCTTCACAGTAAGGACAAGGTTCAGTTATGATTTTTGCAACAGGTTCTTGAACACGTTTTCTAGTTATTTCAACTAACCCTAAGACAGTAATATCTATAACTAACGCTTTAGCTCTATCGCCTTTTAAGTTCTCTTCTAACACCGATAAAACTTTCGCCTTATCCTCTTCAGGCTCCATATCTATGAAGTCTATAATTATGATACCACCGATATTTCTAAGTTTTAATTGTAAGGCGATCTCTTTTGCAGCCTCAAGATTAGTTTTAAGTATCGTATCATTAAAATCGTAACTACCGACAAACTTACCTGTATTTACATCAATAACAGTTAAAGCTTCTGTGTAGTCGACAACTATATATCCACCAGATTTTAGCCATACTTTTTTATCAAGTATTTTATCTATCTCTAACTCGATATTGTAAGCATCAAATAACGATACTTTATTATTCTCATAATACTCGATATTTACTTCACACTTAGGCATATACTCTTGCAGGTATGTTGACATCTTTTCGTAATCTTCTTTACTATCAATAATAATTTTAGATACCTCAGGTGATGCGATATCTCTTAGAATTTTAAATATTAAATCGTGATCCTCATAAAGTTTTGATGGAGCTTTTGCAGATAGTATATCTTTATCTAATTTCTGAACTATTCTTAGTAGAATATCCAGATCATCTTCTAACTGATCTCTACTTACTGAAGAACTCACAGTTCTAGCGATTAATCCATACCCATCTGGACAGATATCTTCTAAGATAGTTATTAGCCTCTCTCTTTCAACTGACGACTCTATCTTTCTTGAAACACCGATGTGATTAGAATCAGGCATTAATACTAAAAACCTTCCAGGGATAGATATATGTTTAACAAGCCTCGCACCTTTAGCACCGATATAATTTTTTGTAACTTGAACAACGATCTCTTCCGACTCTGAAATCTGTTCTTCAATTGAAGGATATTTTACGATATTATTTTGATTATTCTCAACTTCTAACTCTATTAAATCAACTTTTTCAACTTCTATTCCATCAATATCTTCGCTCTCAACTATCTCTGAAATAAGTCCTATACAACCAAGCTCTTTAACACTTTTAGGGTTCATATCTGAAACATGTATAAACGCTGCTTTCTTCATTCCTATCTCTACAAATGCCGACTGCATACCTGGGAGAACTTTTACAACTTTGCCTTTATAGATATTGCCAACGATAGATTTTGTTCCAACTCTTTCTATAAAAAGTTCTATCAAATCGCCATCATCTAGTATGGCTATGCGAACTTCTCTACTAGTTGAATTTATTAATACTTTTTTAATGTCTTTATCCTTTGAATATATTTCTATTTTCTAATGCACGCATCATTGTGAAATCATCTGCGTACTCAATTAACGAACCAATAGGTATACCACTTGCTAATTTTGTGATTTTTAATCCTGTTATATCTGCTAAGAGTCTGATTATGTATATCGCAGTTGTCTCACCATCAGCATCAGGATTAGTTGCAATGATAAGCTCTTCTACGTTATGCTCTTTTATTCTTCTTATTAAACTACTAAACGATAGATCGCTTGGCGCTATCCCATCAAGTGGAGATATCTTGCCTCCAAGCACATGATATAAACCATGAAAATGCGCTGTCTGTTCTATAACTAAAACATCTTTCGCCTCTTCAACTACACATAAAACAGAACGATCTCTACTATTTGATAAACATACACCACACATATCGTCTTCTGAAATAGATCCACACTCAACACAAAACTTGATCTTCTCTTTAAGCTCAACTACGCTTAATGCTAATCTTTTTGCAGATTCTGGTTTCATCTTTAATATATGAAGAGCTAGACGCATTGCAGTCTTTCTGCCTATCCCTGGAAGTTTTGAGAACTCTGATATACAATTTTCAAAATATTTTATATGTTGCAAACGATAAACCCTTTATTATTTTTTATAATCTATACACCTCATGCCAACATAGTAAGCACTAAACAGTTGATAACAATACATTAATTATTAGATAATTTATACCTATAACAACACACAAAATCTCTGTACAGATTACATAATAGTATACACTATTTATCAGATTAATACAAAGTTACTTAACCAGCATATATATATTCATATTGTTTGATACAAGAATTCTCTCCTCATACCTTACGATATTAATAATATATTAACCGATTAAGTAACTTCAAAATATTAAATCTTAATTATAAATAATATCAATTTAATCAATATTATTGATTAAATATAGTATAAGGTTAAAGCCTTAACCTTAATGTTAAATATATTATTTAGTATCTACTGGTATCTCTATCTCTTCAATAGTTTCTTCAATAGGTTCATCAACTTCGACATCAACTGTATCTTCAGCATCGTCCTCCATAGAGAAATACCATTTACCACCTATCTTGATTAGATCTAACTTATCGATCATAGAGTTCTCACCTAATAAAATAATTGCGTTATTATCATCTACTAGACGAACACCTTTATATACAAGTACTAATCTTTCAGAACCTGATTCTAAATCACCCATGCTCATGAAGAAACTCATAATATATCCGAAATATTCTTTAGCTGTGATATCGGTCATTTTATCCTCAGGGATACCAATCATAGCCATAACTAACGCACCTACCATAGGCGCTTCCTTAACTCCAACGATATCACTTGTAAGCTCAGCTTTAGTTTCATCATCAACATACTTATCCCATAGTTTATCATAATCGCTATTATTTAAACTATTCACAACATCTTCACCAACTTTCTCAAGACTTTGAGAGAAACATCCTACTAAAAATAACGATAAAACAATTGAAAGTACTAAACGCATTGTATTCTCCTTTTTAACTACATATTATTATTTACTATTAAAACACTACATTCTAACTATTAATCTTCTCTTTAAATCACCTAACCAAATACTATAGACATTACTACCTTGCAATAAAACTTATCACAATGCTCAAACTTCTCACCTTGTAATAAAACTTATCACAATGCTCAAACTTATCTACAACACAATCGTAACTTAAATATATAAAACAATTATAACTCTAAACTTATTACGGAACTTCTACCTCATCAATAGTTTCATCAACTTCGACATCAGCTGCAAACTCCGCGTCCTCCACTATAGTGAGATACCATTTATCACCTATCTTAATTATCCTTAACTCTCCTAATTCACCATCACTCATATCATTGCCATTGCCAAGTAGAATAATAGCTCTGTTTTCATCAATCAATTTAACACCTTTATATATAAGTGCAGGTCTCTCTTTAGCGATCGTTACGCCATCTAGTCTCATAGAAAAACTCATTAGATATCCGAAATACTCTTTCGGAGTTATATTATCAATCCTATCATCAGGAATACCAACCATCGACATCATCATTGAACCTAGTTGTGGAGTTTTTTTTGCATCATCTATACCAAGCTCAATCTTAACTTTTGTTCCTTGATCGATATATTTATCCCATAGCTTATTATAATCTTTATTATTTAAACTAGTTACAATATCTTGACCTACTTCTTCAAGATTTTGCGAAAAACATCCTACTAAAAATAACGATAAAACGATTGAAAGAACTAAACGTATTACAAACTCCTTTTGAAATTATATAACTTTATTTTAATATCTGAACACTATCTACATCAACTATAGTTACTTAATTATCTTCCATATTAAGATACCACTTACCTTCTATCTTAACTAAATATAATTTATTCATAAATGCAGTACCTTCTAATATGATAACTGCATTACTATTATCTATTATCGTAACGCTTTTATATATAAGTGCAGATCTCTCTTTATCATCCATCATGCTACCTAGTCTCATAGAAAAACTCATTAGATATCCGAAATACTCTTTCGGAGTTATATTATCAATCCTATCATCAGGAATACCAACCATCGACATCATCATTGAACCTAGTTGTGGAGTTTTTTTTGCATCATCTATACCAAGCTCAATCTTAACTTTTGTTCCTTGATCGATATATTTATCCCATAGCTTATTATAATCTTTATTATTTAAACTAGTTACAATATCTTGACCTACTTCTTCAAGATTTTGAGAAAAACATCCTACTAAAAATAACGATAAAACAATTGAAAGAACTAAACGCATTATCCCCTCCCTATTAAAACCCTCTAAGGTTATTTAATATCGAAATACTGTATAATCTATACCCACTATCAACAATTAAATATTATATATTTAATACTATGCAATTAAACTACTAATAGTGCTGATATTCTTTTATTCTACTTTTTATAATACTCTTTGTCAATTATCTAATCCTCAACTATAATTTATTACTTTCACAAATTATTAATTAGTTTTATAATGATAACTGTAAGTAATATTGTTTATATGAGGGTATACATATATGAATGTATTGGCAATAAACGGATCTCCTAGGGTGAAAGGAAATACGAATATCGCATTGAATTTTATCTCTAAAGAGTTAGAGGTTGAGGGTATAGATACTACCATTTTGCAACTTGGAACTAATGTTATAAAGTGTTGTAAAGCGTGTGGTGTATGCGGTAAAACGTTAGATGAGCGTTGTGTTATTGATGATGATATAGTTAATAGTGCGATACAGATGATGATTAAAGCAGATGCTATTATATTTGGATCACCAGTACATTTTGCAGGTATATCATCTAACCTTAAAGCGTTGATGGATCGAGCTTTTTATGTGTCTTCAAAAAACAACGGATTATTTAGACATAAAGTTGGTGGAGCGATCGCAGTTACAAGACGTTCAGCAGGAGTTGTTACATTTAACAGCCTTACAAATTACCTATTATTTGCAGAGATGATTGTTCCTGGTGGAAATTATTGGAATGTTATACACGGTAGAGATATAGGCGAGGTAGAGCAAGATATAGAAGGTTTACAAACTTTAAAAACTTTTGCAAAAAATATGGCATGGGTGATGAAGCTTATCGAACACGGTAAAGATATCCATCCTGCACCTAAGTTTGAAGTTAAAACACCTATGAATTTTATTAGATAAGTTTCAGATTTTACAAATATAGATAAAGCCTCTGTGAGCTTTATTAGATAAAATCACTACACACCATTTATAAAAAATCTTGTACGCTACAAATCAGATATTAGAAAATAATATAGATATGTGGTATTAGATATTTACAGATAATCAAACAATTGCAATTAATCAAGTGATCGTAACTAACCGAACTATCATAACTAATCCAATAATCGCAATTAACCAATCGCAACTAATCGAACTATCGCAACCAATCCAATAGTCGCAATTAACCAATCCCAACTAATCGAACTATTATAACTAATCCAATAATCGCAATTAACCAATCCAATAATCGAACTATTATAACCAATCCAATAGTCGCAATTAACCAATCTCAACTAATCGAACTATCATAACCAATCGAACGATCGCAATTAAACAATCCCAACTAATCGAACTATTATAACTAATCCAATAATCGCAATTAACCAATC
>CAMRDM010000072.1 GCA_947041225.1 uncultured Deferribacteraceae bacterium
TATCTTCTCTAATAACACTTGAACGATTACTATATCTTAAACTTTTTCATCATAGCTATATCTTCTCTAATAACAACACTTGAACGATTACTATATCTTAAACTTTTTCATCATAGTTATATATCTTCTCTAATAATAACACTTGAACAACTACTAGATAGTAAACTTTTCGTCCTTAATATATATCTTCTCTAGCTCGGTTTTCTTCCCTTCATACCCTTCTCTATTCATTAATCCGTAAGCGTAATCTTTAGCTTCTTCAACACCCGGCTGATTAAATGGATCTATATTTACTGCAAGTCCGATTATCGGAACTATAAACTGATAGAAATTTATTAACTGTCCTAATGTATACTCATCAACCTGCTCTATATCAACCCTAATTGACGGAACATTTGATGTCAATAAAGCTCCCTCTGTTGCTTTAAGCTCTGCATTTAAAAGATCTCCTAACTTTATTCCTTTTAGATAATTAAAAGCTGGATAGTAATTTCCTGTTACCTCTTTATCGAACTCATGAGATGCAACGCCTATAAACGATACATGTTTATCTAATGTACCCTCTCTAAAAAGCTGGATCTGAGAGTGTTGATCTATCGCTCCCGTTGCTCTAACTGGAGTTGTGCCAAACGTTATCTCTTTATTATCATACGTCAATTTCTTACCTAACGACTCTCCCCATAACTGGCAGAACCACTCTGAAAATTTCTCTAACTTAGAACTGTACGCCATCATTACATTTATGCTTTTGCCGTTCTCCATAAAATATAAGTATATAGCAGACGCCAACAACAGTTGATCGTATCCACCTAATGTCAACTCTTTTGCACCTAATAGAAGTTTATCTATATCTATACCTAATAACCCAGCTGGTAGTAATCCTACTGGCGATAAAACAGAAAATCTTCCACCTATCGATGGCATGATCGGAAATGATTTTAAATTGTTCGCAGTAACATACTCTCGTAACGGACCTTTCTCTGGATCGGTTACAACTACAACATGTTTACTTATATCAACACCTGATGAAAGTAGCCAATCATGGATATATGAGTAGTTCGCTGCCGTTTCAACTGTGTTACCAGATTTTGATATAACAACAACTAACGTATCCTCAGGTTTACACTTCTTAACTATACCAAATATCTTAGATGGATCAACATTATCTGCTATCCAACATCTTGGAAAAAATCCACGATCTGCAAGGCTCTTACTATTATTACCAACAGGTAGTAAAGCGTTAATTAACATCTCTATACCTAACGCTGATCCACCTATACCTACAACTATCAGATCGTTAAACTTACCCTTAGACTCTTTTACAAAATCTTTTATCGGTGATATATCCGATGTACATAGATTAGGAAATCCTACCTGATCCTTTGAAACCATCTCTTCTAGACGCCCTAAACCTACCTTTACTCGCTCTAAATACTTGCCGATATCAACTGATGATATCCCCGACTTAACATGAGCGTCCACCGAAAAGTTGTAATCAAACTTTAAATTTTTCATAAGATAATCCCCTCACAGTATATTGTTATGATAATCAATACTTTAAATTAATATTTATAACTAATACATCTATCTAACCTGAAACCTCTACCTAACTAATATAATTAGTTGATAAACTCTAACACCTTATCTATATTATCTAATCTATCAACACCTTCTACAACTGATAGAAAATATTTGCCGTAATTACTACTTAATATACGCTCATCTAAAACTAACCATACACCACTATCGCTCTCATGACGAATTAATCTACCGATCGATTGCTTGAAATATAGTACTGCACGGGGTAAGAAAAAATCTCTAAATCCGTTTCCACCATCTCGCTCTAAAACCTCTACCTTGCTTGATAAATATAAATCTCTAAAATATTCAAACGGAAGCTTATCGATCACAACAGATCGAAAATCTCCTCTTGATAAATCTATACCCTCTCTAACAATCGCAACACCAACCAATATAACATCGCTATCTAAATCTAACTTAGATAAAGTAACCTCATCTTGAGATATAACTCGCTTACTCTTAACCTCTTTCTTTAAAAGTTCAGATAAGTATCTCATTCTATCAATACTATTAGCAATAATCAACACAGAACCGCTTGACTCTCTACCTAACTTAACATATAACTCATCTTTCTGTCTTGATGTTAAATCTTTACTTACAAACAATCTACCTTGTTTTTTATAGTCAAATGCACTCTTTAAGATTAATTTATTAGAGTTATTTGATATACCTGTCTCTTTTATGAAATAATCAAAATTACCACCAACCGATAACGTAGCTGATAAAAAAATCGATGATACTGCTAATCTAGTTAGCGAACCACTAAATTTCTCCGATACTGAAAAAGGTGTGAATTTAACCACTAATCTATGTCCTATTCGATCAACATGACGCAATCCCTCTTCACCTGAATTAATAATATCCATCTCTGATGAGTAACGCAGAAACGTATCTAAAAACTCTTCATCATCAGCATCTCTAACAACAGCATCGCATACTGCCATAAAAGATTTTACTTCATCTTCTATTACTTCATACAGAAATCTATCTAAATTCTTAACCTCAACCTTTTTAACTATATCAAAATATAACTCCTCAATTTTCATCAACGTATCAATACTCATTAAAGTTTTGTTATCTCTAAAAAATAGTATCAACGAAAAAAGTAGCAACTCCGCTCCTGCATACTGTGCATATATATCTGGTAATGAATGTGCTTCATCAAATATTATATGATCTCTAAAATCAAAAATACCTGCAACACCCTCTGTTGATTTAAGCGCTATATCTGATAGTAACATATGATGATTGGTTATAATCATATCTGCATTATTAGCGATATCTTTTGCTCGATAAAATGAACAGATATCGTAAAAATTACATTTCGAATATAAACATTGATATCTATCTGCACTCATTAAATCTACAACTTCTCTATTAAATTTCGCCTCTGGAATTAATACTACCGCTTCATTTTCAATAGACTCAAACCACTCTACCGCATCTAAATAATATGCAACGTTCGGCATTATATATTTATAAAACCTGTGATGACATAAATAATTTTTTCTACCCTTTAACTCTGCTATCGTATAGCCATCAGGTATCAATCGTGCTATAGCTGGGATATCTTTATGCAATAATTGACTCATCAACTGTTTTGTTTTAGTAGATATTAAAATCTTTCTATTTGAATGAATTGATGAAATAAGGTATGCCATAGATTTGCCCGATCCTGTTGGAGCTTCTATCAAAGCGTTCTCAAACTTCTCAATAGATGAGTATATCGCTTTGGCTGCTTCGAGTTGAGTTTCTCTTAAATTATAATTCACTATAAGAGAGGGTAAAAACTCTTTATCTTTAAAGTACCGTTCAATTGACATCAGCTATAGTACGCAGAAGGCACATTTTTTGCAAGTAAATTATACGCAACAACACTTTTATTTTTTAGGAGTTTATATGAAAACAAAATATTTCACCTTCGCAGGATTTTCTGGATCTGGAAAAACAACTTTAGCTGTAAAAATTATATCTATATTATCAACAAGAGGATACCGTGTCGCAGCTCTAAAACACGATGGACACTCATTCGAAATGGATAAAGAAGGTAAAGATACAGATCGACTTAAAAAGGCTGGAGCTAAAGCTGTTGCTATCACATCTAATAGTAAATACGCTCTGATAGCTGATTGCGATAATAGAAAATCTTTCCATGAACTTATAGAACTTCTACCAACCGATATCGATATAGTCGTCGGTGAAGGATTTAAAGATGAAAAAATAGATAAAATACTCGTATATAGAGAAGGTATAAAAGAAATTACAGATATACATGATTTAAATATAATAGCGTATGCTACTGACAACAAAGAACTATTTAATGGCAAAGAAAACGTGTTAGATATCAATAATGAAGAAGAGATAGCTGACTTTATAATTAATAAATATCTGAAATAGAGATTTATATATATAAAAACTATACGATTATTTCACTTACTATAACCGTTATATCGGTTCTATAATATCAATTAATAACTTAGCAACATACTACTTCTTTGCTTTACCACTCCATTTATGTTTATGATACTCATATCTTATAAATGAGTCTGATGAGTAGATAATTACAGCTGCCCAAATAAATATAAACGAAATTAAATGTGCATCGGTAAACACCTCTTTATAGATAAAAACACCGATCAAAAATGATAGCGTTGGTGCTGTGTACTGCATCAATCCGATTGTAGATAAATTTAAACGCTGAACTGCAAAAGCGAACCCTGCAAGTGGTAATGATGTAACTACTCCTGATAGCAACAGAAGTGTAATCTCATACGGTGTACCCGTAAAGAAAACACCCTTCCCTTGAATAAGCTGGTAGCCGATAAAAAATATGGCTGGGATACTCATAAATAACGCTTCTATAAATAATCCCGGCATAGGCTTGATATCAACTTTCTTATGAATTATACCGTAGAAACAAAATGTTCCTGCTAAAAATATCGCTATTGTTGGAAATGAACCGTAATTGAATAGTAGATTTAGAACACCTAAAAAGACTAATACAACCGAGAAAATCTGTACTCGATTGATCCTTGTCTTAAAAATAATAGCTGATGCTAATATATTTAAAAGTGGATTTATATAGTAACCCATACTCGATTGTGTTATGCGATTTGTTACAACTGCATAGATAAATATCGACCAGTTAAGCAGTATGAAAAATGCTGATAACATAAATAAAATCGTTAATCGTTTACTACGGAAAACTTCTATAACTTGACTGCTATCTCTCATTATAAGAACGATAATACCTGTGAAAATCATCGAGAAAACTGCTCTATATGAGATTACTTCTAAATAATGGATATTAGATAGCTGAGACCAATAAATCGGTAATGTACCCCATGCAAAAAAACTTAATAATCCGATAACTAATGAAAACGCCTTACTATTTACATTCATCTTTACTCTTTATATTTTAGAACTCTTTAGCTCTATAACTCTTAAACTATATAACTCTTAAACTATACAACTCTTAAACTCTATAACTCTTAAACCATACAACAACAAAACTAGCCGATACATATATACAACTTCTAACCGATACTTTACTCTAATTAATATTTACTTATATCTGGTGCTTTAGGGATAGTTTTTAACGACTCGTTAATCTCATCATCTGTTGGAACAATATCTTGCATCTCACCTGATAGATAATTATCGTACGCTGACATATCAAAATGTCCATGTCCTGTAAGATTAAATAATATCGTCTTAGGCTTACCCTCTGCATCTGCGTTCTGTGCCTCTACTATAGCTTGTGCAATAGCGTGAGCACTTTCAGGTGCTGGAATAATACCCTCTGTTTGTGCAAATAATACCGCTGCTGCAAAAACCTCTTTCTGTCCTAATGCGTGAGCTTCAACTATACCCTCTTTTATCAACAACGATAACTCTGCATTACCACCATGATATCTAAGTCCACCTGCATGAATTGATGATGGACTAAAACCGTTACCTAACGTATACATAGGTATTAAAGGTGTCATATTACTTGCATCTCCAAAATCGTAAGCGTATATACCTCGTGTAAACTTTGGACACGCTTTAGGTTCAACTGAAACTATCCTTACATCTTTACCCTTTGTCAACTTATCTTGTACAAACGGAAACGCCATACCTGTTAAACTGCTTCCGCCACCTATACAGCCAACTACGATATCTGGATACTCATTGATAAGTTCAAACTGTTTCTTAGCCTCTTGACCGATAATAGTCTGATGAAGTACAACATGAGATAATACACTACCTAATGCGTATCGTGAATGTTCATCTTGTAATGTATCCTCTATAGCTTCACTTATAGCCATCGCTAACGATCCCGATGTGTCTGGAAATTTAGCTAATATCGCTCTACCTGCCGATGTGTGCTCACTTGGTGATGGATATACAGTTGCACCATATGTCTCCATTAATATCTTTCTGTACGGTTTCTGATTGTAACTAACTTTAACCATGTAAACAACGCACTCTATATCAAAAACTTTACACGCCATTGATAACGCACTACCCCACTGTCCTGCACCTGTTTCTGTTGTGATACGTTTTGTACCGATCAACTTATTATAGTACGCCTGTGGAATAGCTGAATTACTCTTATGGCTACCTGATGGAGATACACCCTCATTCTTAAAATACAACTTCGATTTTAAACCTAACTTCTCTTCTAAGAAATTCGCTCTAATTAAAGGGCTCGGTCTATACATCGAATATAGCTTTTTAACCTCTTCTGGTATCTCTATATACCTACTCGTTGATAGCTCTTGCTCTATTAAAGGTTTTGCAAATAAACGCTCTAACATCTCAATAGCTGGTGGCTGTAAAGTATCTGCCATTATCATCGGTGGTAACTGTTTCGGTAGATCAGCTTTCATATTATACCAAGAATTTGGAATCTCTTGCTCTGTTAAATAGATTTTCTTCTCTTTCATATTATCCGCCTCCTTATTCTTGATAGTAATATTACTTTACCTATATAGATCATCATTTTAAAGTAGTACAATACATATATTGTGTCAAGTAGTTAAAACATTATTTAATACATATATAATTATTATAATTGACTTAAAGAATAATCTACGATAAATTTAACTGTGGTTATATATAACTTTGTGGTTTATATAATTTTTGTTATAACCACTAGACACTGAAAGTTAGTTACTATTTATCAATTTTATACATGGGAGTTCTTGATGATAATGAAAAAAATAGTTACACTTTTATGTATGATTTTAATTTCATCGCTATTCATATCTTGTGTAAGCAAAGAGATAATCTACGTTAAAAATACAAATAGTATGTTATCTGACATGGTAGAACTTGATAACAATTCTCAACTTATCAATCATACAAATGAAGAGATAATCGAAAATATTATAACTAATGTTAAATGGAGCGAAACGACTCTTTATAATGGTAAAAAAAATATCTATGCAACAGGCAAGTATATAGATATCGAACAAGCTAAAAAAAACGCATACTTAACTCAACTGTTTTTTATGGTTATAAACTCTAAAAATGGAATTGATTGGGATAAAGTAGATCCGATAATGTATGTGAAATATATTATCGGTGTTAAAAAAGATATTGATGACTATTTTCTACTAGGTGATACAAGTAAAGGTACATTTTTGTTCAATGAAAGTGGGGAAATTCAAAGACCTAGAGAGGAAGCTCTATATTTTAACTTTCTAACTTTTATAGGATATGATATCTCACTCAACGGGATAGATAAAGTGCTAGAACTTCCTATAATAGATAATTTCTGATTGCTCATTTCTCATTTCATATTTATAGTTTCTAACTGCTGGTTTTATATTTTTTATTTTAAGGAGTTCTCTATGATAACTAAAAAAATATTCACAATTCTATGTATAAGTTTAATCTCATCTTTTCTGATATCTTGTGCTGGTAAAAATATAGATACAACTAAAAATGCAGATACTATTTTGATAGATATGGTAAGCGAAACAGGTCTTATAGATCTAGCAAATGTTACAACTGTTACAAATGAAGTAGTAGTCAATACTATGCTAACTGATGTAACATGGACACACAAAAAAGCAGATGATGGAACTAAACTGATACTCGCAACTGGAAAATATAAAAATTTAGAACTTGCAAAAAAATACGCATCACTCACTACAATATTTCTTATAGCGATTAACGCTAATAGTAATTATACTGGTTGGGAGAAACAAAATGAGGAATTTCGTATAACCATACTCTCAATTGCAAAGCAAGCTTCAACCCACTTTTTCAACAGCTCCGATACTAAGAACTCTGATATAAATGAGGTTACACTTACGTTCAATATTGACGGCACTTTTAAAGAGTCTACAGAGGATCAGCTTGTATTTAATTTTCTAGTTTTCAACGGATATACTATCAATCTATCTGGAATGGATAAAGCAATGGGGTTACCACCTGTAGATGAACTTTGATAAAAATAATTAAAATTTAGAGGCTGGATTATGATAATAAAAAAAATAGTTACACTTATATGTATAACTGTAATTTCATCGCTACTTATTTCTTGTGCTGGTAAAAACAGTTCTATAACTGAGAATGTTTCTATAACTGAAAACATAACTAAAGTTAAAAACACAGATGTTTACTTAACAGCTTTCGCTCCTATTGATAAGATATCTAAGATAACAACCGTTACAAATGAAGAGATAGTAAACACCATATTAACCGATATAAAGTGGAGTGAAAATAAGTTAGCAGATGGAACTATACAGATATACGCAACTGGAAAATATAAAGACATTGAACTTGTAAAAAAATATGCTTCTATAACCCCTTTATTCTTTATAGCAATACTCTCTGATGAATATGTCGAATGGGATAAACTAGGTGATCAAGAACGTACAGAAACTATCACCTTATCGAAAGAAACTGCTAATACTTTTTTAAAACTAGCTGACAGTAGTGAAGTTATATTTAAGTTCGATTTAAAAGGAAATTTTCAAGAAAATAAAGATGATAAATTTATTTTCAATTCTCTAGTTTTTTTTGGCTACACCATCAATCTATCTGGAATGGATAAAGCAATGGGATTACCACCGTTAAATGCTTTTTGATAAAAATATTAACACTATTATTTAATTCATTATATTAATGATATCGCTAAATATATAACGTCCCCTATATAGATCAATCCTATATTTATAAATAAAAAAGATGACGTTATACTTAATATGTTTATCTTTATATTTGTAAAGTTCTACTATCTAACTCGTACTATCTAAATTTAAAACAACTTAATTATTTGCCGTAAACTAAAAATTGATCTAGTAAAATATTTATGATAACCTCTAAGTGTAATTAATATTCCTTGGAGATATATATATGAAAAAAATAGTCACTAGTATCTTAATTTTAACAATACTTTTACTCTCTACTGCTTGTACTAGTCAAGAAGTTATAAACGTTCAAAAAGCTCTAACTATCCCTGAAGAAAAATTAAACTCACTTAAATTAATAACTGATAATATAAGTGATATTGCTCCTGTTACAAACGAAACTGTAATTAATAAAATTATTAAAAACAGTAAATGGGAAGTCGTTAAAGTAGATGACAGCACTAAATATGTACAAGTTACTGGAAAATATATCGATGTAAAGCAAGCTGAAAAATATGCGTACCTACCTCCCATATATATAACGAAACTTGCTGGAAAAGTTAATAGTAACGATAATAAATCAACTTCAGATAATATATCTACTATTGATAATAACCAACTTATCCAAATTAAAGAAACAATCGCTATCTATCTGTCGTTCGCTAATACCGATAAAGTTGTGTTTAAATTTACTATGGATGGTGATTTAATAGATCTACAAGATCAATCAACTATATTCAACTCACTTGTGTTTAATGGATACGTTATTGAACTTTCAGGTATTGCTAAAACATTAAATCTGCTAACAATAGATCAGTTGTAATTCTATAAAATAGATAAACTCTTATAACATAAATAGTAGTGCTGTTAATAATTGTACTACTATTTATTACCTTTTTTATCACGAAAATTTTATCACATATCAATAAAAACCCCTCACTTAACTCTACCTATATTATATATATAACTCTAATTTATAAGATCTATTATAAAACAACTTTATACTATTTATAAATTATGTGTAGACATCAGTATTATATTCAAATAAGATAAGATATATCATAATATAATAATTATATATTATCTTAATATCTTATATTTATAAATGGAGGAAGTATCATGTCTAACATTCGTAACATTGGAATTATTACAGCTGGTGGTGATTGCGGAGGATTAAACGGAATTGTTAGTGCTGCTGGACAATACGCAGAAAAAAACGGTATCGCAGCATACGTTATCCCTAATGGTTACTCTGGCTTATACAACCTTGTTGATATCGAAAAATTAACAAGACTTACAACGGAAAGAATTGAGGAAATAAATTGTACAAGAGCTGGTAGTGAAGCTGGACATTCAAGAGTGAAAATCTCAAAAATTAAAGATACTGATAAATATAGTAGAATCGCCGAAGGATTAAAAAAGTTTGATATCGACGGACTTGTGATCGCTGGTGGAGATGATACTGGATCTGTTGTTGTTGATCTTTATAAACATGGATTTCCCGTTGTTCATGCTCCTAAAACTATGGATCTAGATCTTCAAACATATTCGGTCGGTGGGGACTCAACTATTAACCGTATAGCTAGACTTTCTGAAGATCTTAAAACTACTGGAAGAACACATAATAGAATAATCATCATGGAGGTTTTTGGACGATACGCTGGACATACTGCTTTTAGAGGAGGTATCGCATCTGATGCTGACTGTATACTTATTCCTGAAATAGCTGTCGATTTTGATATCGTATATAGACACATTAAAGATACTCTCTTTAGACGGATCTTATCTAGCGATGTTTATAAAGGAACTTACACTATGGTTATCGCTGAAGGTATTACTGATAGTAATGGTAATCTTTACTCTGAAGGAAATAAAGTTGATGCGTTCGGACACGTTAAATTATCTGGTGTTGCTAAACATACTAAAGCAATGCTTGAAGAGATGATGAAAAATGATCCTGAAGTTAAAGAGTTTATGAAAAAATCGCATATGTATATTGAAGGGATATTTGAAACACCTGAAATTAGAGATATTAATCCTAGCCATATTGTAAGATGTGGTGAGTCATCAGCTCTTGATGTTAACTTCGGTAAAGAGGCTGGTATAGGTGCTGTAGCTTTACTTATGAAAGGTATATACGGAGTTACGTTTGCTAACTTAACATACGATGGACAAATTCAATATATGTTAACTGAAGAGGCTATCAAGCAACGACATGTAAACCTTTGTCAAGTTGCATATCATGAAAATCTTGGAATATGTTTCGGTAGAAAACCTCTTAAATACGATCCAGTCGTAAAAGAGATAACTTCATTCAACGATAGAATGTTTTAACTTATAATAACATATTTTTAATATTATAAATATTATAAATAAAGCTACAGAGATAAAATCTGTAGCTTTTTATTATTGTCAATTATTTGATAATTAAAAATATTGATTGAGATAAAAAAATTACGAGTAAATAATTATTGTATGTTTGTTGATGGTAAAAAATACGAGTAAATAATTATTGTATATTTGTTGATGATAAAAATTACGAGTAATAATTATTGTATATTTGTTGATGATAAAAATTACGAGTAATAATTATTGTAAGTTTGTTGATGGGAAAAATTACGAGTAATAATTATTGTATATTTGTTGATGATAAAAATTACGAGTAA
>CAMRDM010000073.1 GCA_947041225.1 uncultured Deferribacteraceae bacterium
TATCAATTCCAAATAGTTTACTGTGTGAACATGGTTATTAATCCGATATTAGTAAGTAAATGCTTACAAGGTATAATGCTTTTGAACTCTAATATTTTTAAATCAAATATCTATCTATTTACTGTTTAGAAGTTAATAATGTTATTAGATTAGAGTCGCTTATATGCTATAATTTACGGTATATGGACTAGCTGTTATGTTATATAACGAACTCTCCATATAAAGATAAGTATGTATAATTTAAGCTGATATAACTTACTTGCATATAATTTAATTAGCTATAATGTACTCTCATATGCTTAGTTGATATGTACAAATCTTTCCACATTAAGTTTGCGTAAAAATGGGTATAAAAAAAGCCCAGAAATTAATCATAGGCTTTTTATTAGATCTAAATCTGTATCTTAAGATAAGAGAATTACTTAGGACCAGTGTGACATTTAGTACAAGTTTTCTTAACTGGATCTGGAGTAAGTTTTGCATGACAAGAAGTGTAGCAATAGTTGTGCGCAGGGTTGTTTGGACCAGCACCAGCTATTTTACCTTTCATAGTGATTTTTGTACCACCTGCAGGAGATGAGTGACAATCAGCACATGTTTGAACTTTAGTATGAGTTGCATGGTTAAACATAACTGCTTTTTGAGAACCTTTTACAGCCCAAGCTGTTTTAAGATTGATAACTTCTTTACCAGCGGGAACAGTTGCTGCCATTGCCATTACAGCGAAAACTAAAACGAATGAAGCTAATAATACGATTTTTTTCATAAAATACCCCCTAAATATCTATAATAATACTACTCGTTTAATATTGATTTGTCAAGAAGTTATCTGATATAGAAAGGTTCATTTGATGTAAGGTCTATAATAGTTGAACTTTGCTCAGATATGCTATTTCCATATATATAAAAATCTACAACATCCATATAGTTCTTAAAAATATCTTTGAAAGAATTTCTTTCTATATCTCCTGATATATTGACGCTTGTAGCCGTGAGAGGTTCGCCAAGAGTTCGTATAATATCAGATAGTTGTTTTGATGAAGATACTCTTATAGCAACTTTATCATTTTTTTTATAGATATCATTTAGGTTGTTTTTTGCATACAGAATAAATGTAGTTTTTTCTTGCCATGATGGGTAGATCATTTTTTTACAACTTTCAGAGATGTGATCTATATCAGCAATTGTTTTAACCATTTCTATATCAGCTACAAGTATCGGAAAAGGAGAATTTATGTTACGTTTTTTAATCGTAAAAATTTTTTCTTGTGCTTTTATATCTGACAACAGAGCACCGATACCGTAGATAGTATCGGTTGGAAATATCACAGGTGATGAGTGTTTTTTTGCTAGTAAAAAAATATCAGCAACAGTAGGGGAGTGGAGAGCACTGATCGTCATAAAGTTTTTAATTCATCTTGTAGAGTTAGATTTTCTTTAGCGATTTTATTTTTCATATCGTCTCTGAATTGTTCTAGTTTAGTGTACAGAGTTTGATCTTGAATAGCTAGAATTTGTGCAGCAAAAATCGCAGCATTTTTTGCACCAGCTTTACCTATAGCCATAGAGGCAACGGGTATACCACCCGGCATTTGAACGGTTGCAAGCAGTGCATCAAGTCCGTTAAGCGATGTTGCAGATATTGGTACTGCGATGATAGGTAGATTACATTTTGATGCAACAACACCAGCAAGATGAGCTGCTGCTCCTGCGAAACATATTATAATATCTATACCCGATATTTTTGCTGATTTAACCCATAAGGCTGTCTCATCAGGTGTTCTATGTGCTGATGAAATAATTACTTCATGCTCAATTCCAAAATATTTTAACTGTGATATTGTTTCTTTAACAATATCTAAATCAGATTTACTTCCCATGATTAAACCGATTTTCGCCATCTTTCTATCTCCTAAATTCTAAATATATTAAACTAATTTACTATAATAATTTATCTATAATCGTACTCACAAACAGAACGTGTTACTAAATTTATTTATCTATCAAAATTTCATAAACTCATAAACTAAACGCATTATAGAGTTCAATTATCTATAATCATACTCACAAACTAAACGTATTATAAAGTTTGATTTTGTATTTAATCATACTCATAAACAGAACGTATTATAGAGTTCAATTATCTATAATCATATTCACAAACTGCACACATTATAGAGTTTGATTTTGTATCTAATCGTACTCACAAACAGAACGTATTATAGAGTTTAATTACCTATAATAGTACTCACAAACAGAACGTATTATAGAGTTTAATTATCTATAATCGTACTCACAAACAGAACGTATTATAGAGTTTAATTATCTATAATCATACTCATAAACAGAACGTGTTATGGAGTTTGATTTTCTATCTAATCGTACTCATAAACAGAACGCATTATAGAGTTCAATTATCTATAATCATACTCACAAACTAAACGCATTATAGAGTTCAATTATCTATAATCATACTCACAAACTAAACGTATTATAAAGTTTGATTTTGTATTTAATCATACTCATAAACAGAACGCATTATGGAGTTTGATTATCTATAATCGTACTCACAAACAGAACGTGTTACTAAATTTATTTATCTATCAAAATTTCATAAACTCATAAACTCATAAACTCATAAACTTATAAACTTATCAAACTTAAACTCTAAGTTTGTCGATCTATTAAAAACAATCGTATTCTATAGATGTGATAAATAAAATAACCCCTACTATTAGATAGGGGTTACATAAATTAAATATTTTTAAATGCTTTATCAGATATATCTGTTCTATAGTACATATCTTTAAAGCTGATTTCTTTGATTGATTTATAAGCTTTCTCTTTCGCCTCTTCTAATGTTGTAGCCATTGCAGTAACAGAAAGAACTCTTCCACCACTTGTAACTAATTTACCGTTCTCATCAATTTTTGTACCTGCATGATAAACTTTAACACCGTCTACTTCTTCAGCTTTTTCTATACCAGTTATTTCATGTCCAGTTTCGTATTCGGCAGGGTATCCCTTAGATGCGATAACAACAGTAACAACTTCATTCTCGTTACGTTTAACTTCGATATCACCGAACTCTCCTTTAGCAGAACCTAGAAGAACATCAAGTACTCCAGTATCTAATCTTGATACGATAACTTGACACTCAGGATCACCAAATCTAGCGTTGAACTCAACCACTCTAATCTCATTAGTATTAATCGTGTTAGATGCACAACCACAGTTAGATCCACAACCACCTCTTTTGCTATCGTCTTTATCTTTAGCAACAGATTTATCTATCATAAGTCCTGCGTATATAACTCCACGGTATGGAATTCCTCTACTATGCAGTTCTCTAAGCATAGGTACAACAACGTTGCGAGTTACAAAGCTGAATGTAGCATTATCAACTAATGGAACAGGAGTGTATGCACCCATACCACCAGTATTTGCACCAGTATCGTTATCAAAGATCGGTTTATGATCTTGAGATATATCAAGAGGATATATGCTATCTCCGTCAGTAATAGCTGTATATGTAGCTTCTTCACCTTTCATAAATTCTTCAATAACAACTTTATTTCCAGCATCGCCGAAAATTTTATCGTTGAATAAAGAGTTTAGGAATGTTTTTGCTTCATCTAGGTTATAAGCGATAACTACACCTTTACCAGCAGCTAATCCATCAGCTTTAATAACAACAGGATATGTGTTATTCGTTTCAATATACTTCATACTGTTATCAAAATCTTCAAACTGTTCGTAGCTAGCAGTAGGGATTGATGCAACGCTCATAATATCTTTAGCAAACGCTTTAGATGCTTCGATTTCTGTAGCAGCTTTAGTAGGTCCAAATATGGTTAATCCTTCTTTTTCAAACAGATCTACTATCCCTAGAGATAATGCTTCTTCTCCTCCAGTAATAGTTAGATCGATATTATTCGATTTAGCAAACTCAAGTAATGCGTTTATATCATTTGCTTTTATATCGATATTTTTAGTTTTAAGCTCCGTAGCTGTTCCACCGTTACCAGGTGCTACAAAGATTTCATTAACTCTTGTATCTTGCGATAATTTATAAGCTAATGCGTGTTCTCTTGCACCACTTCCGATTATTAATAACTTCATTTTCTTTACCTCAAAATTTTTTCAATTGACTAATGCTTAAAATGTCTGATTGATGTAAATATCATAGCTATGTTGTTTTCATCACAAGCAGCTATGACTTCATCATCTCTAACAGAACCGCCAGGAGATACGATAGCTGTAACTTTATATTCAGCAGCTGTATCGATATTATCTCTGAACGGGAAGAATGCGTCTGATGCCATTACTGATCCATCAATTGCGTTTTCGCCGTAAGCATTTTCAGCTTTCATAGCGGCGAGTTTAGTAGAATCAATACGACTCATCTGCCCAACTCCGATACCTATAGTAGTTCGGTTTTTTGCATATATAATAGTATTTGATTTAGCGTGTTTAGCTACTTTCCATGCAAACGCTAAATCTTTCAATTCAGTTTCAGTTGGTTTGCGTTTAGTAGGAGAGGGTAGTGCTTTAAACATTTCAAAATCAAATACGTGTAGATCTCTATCTTGTAGAAGCATACCACCGACGACTTTTTTAAAGTCATATTCGTATGATAGTTCTTTAATATCTGAAGTTTTCATTAATCTTATAGATGGTTTTTTAGATAAAAGTGCGAACGCATCATCAGAGAACGAAGGAGCGATTACGGCTTCAAGAAATATTTTTGATAATTCTTCAGCTAATTTAAGATCAACATTTGCGTTTAGACTAACTATACCACCAAATGCAGATGTAGTATCAGTTGAGTATGCTTTTAGGTATGCAGTATGAAGATCATCAGCTTCAGCAACACCACAAGGGTTATTATGTTTGATGATAACAGCAGCAGGATTTTTGAACTCTTTAACAAGTTCGTAAGCAGAGTTTAGATCAACTATATTGTTGAATGATAACTCTTTTCCGTGCATCTGCGTAGTGTTTGTAACTGATGATTCGATCATCAACGGTTCTTTATAGAACGCTGCATTTTGATGAGGATTTTCACCGTATCTCATCGGTTGAATTAATCTTCCACCAGTTGTGAATTCATCAGGAAATTGTATATCAAATTTATTGTTCAGATAGTTAGATATAACGCTATCATATAAAGATGTATGAGCGTACGCTTTAGCTGCTAATTTTTTACGAGTATTGATTGATGTATTACCATCAGCTTTAAGTTCAGCGATAACTTGATCGTAATCTTTTGGAGCAACAAGTACAGTTACATAGTTATGGTTTTTAGCAGCAGATCTGATCATTGCAGGTCCACCGATATCTATATTCTCAATAATATCCTCTAATGTAGAGGCTTGATTTAATACAGTTGACTCAAACGGATATAAGTTTACAGCGACGATATCTATATTTTCTATACCATGTTCAAGAGCTGTTTTTTGATGTTCAGTATTATCTCTAATATTTAGAATACCACCGTGGACTTTAGGATGTAATGTTTTAACTCTACCATCAAAGATTTCTGGTGATCCAGTAAAATCAGCAACTTCTGTGCAGTCTATACCAGCATTTTGCAGTGCTTTAGCCGTTCCACCAGTAGAGAGAATTTTAATACCTAACTCTTTTAATGCTTTTGCAAAATCTACTATACCGTTTTTATCTGATACAGAAATAAGTGCAGTTTTAGCTTTGTTCATTATGTTTCCCCTTAAAAAATAAAAGATCTATAATCATTAATGACACCCCAACAGTAATACAACTATCGGCGATATTAAATATATACCAACCATGTCCAAAAAGTTGAAAATCAAGAAAATCTACAACAGCTCCAACAAAGATCCTATCTATTAAGTTACCGAACGCACCTGATAAGATTAATATTAATGATAGACGTACAAGATATATTTTCTCTTTAACGATCATGTAAATAAGAACTGCAATTATAATCATAGATGTAACTATAAAGAAAAGTCTTTTATAGCTATTATCAAGTTCTGACATAAAACCGAATACAACACCTGGATTTAACACATATGTCAAATAGAAAAAGTTCTCTATTATCGTTTTAGATTCTCCTAAAAGAAACTCACGACTAACTATAAATTTACTAATAATATCAGATGCAAGCGTTGCGACGAACAGTATAAGTAACGATAAATTTGCTTTAGAATATTTTAACATTTAACTCTCTCCACCTAATACATCAACACATCTTGAACAGATCGTTGGATGAGTAGTATCAACTCCAACTGTTTCTGAATAGTTCCAACATCTTTCACATTTAATATGAACTGACTGAATAATTTTTATAGACATTGTATTATCATCAGTTGTATATGTTGATTCAGTTAACTCTGATAATTTTATAAACGATATTTTTGATACGATAAAGAACTTCTCAATCCCTTCATCTATGTTTATAGAGTTTAATATATCGGTGTTATCTGTTGCAACAGTAACCTCTGCATCAAGCGGGTGTCCGATAACTTTATCACGTCTTGCGATCTCTAAAGCTTTATTAACCTCTTTTCTAAGGCTTAATAGATGAATGAATTTATCATCACGTTTAAGTTCTAAAGTTTTAGGAAAGAGTTCGTAAAACACAGACTCTGATTTATCTTTATAATCAGGAAGATACGACCAGAACTCATCAGATGTAAAAGTTAGGATAGGTGAGATTACAACCGAGATTTCTTTCGTCAATATAAAGAGAACAGTTTGCGCTGAACGTCTTTTATGGCTATTTTTTTCAGATGAATATAATCTATCTTTTAATATATCAAGGTAGTAAGCCGATAGATCGTTTATACAGAAATTTAAAAATGTATGATAGAACGCATGAAATTGAAAGTTACTGTAAGATGTATATATCTTCTCTTTGATCTCTTGCCATATAGCTAAGATATCTTTATCTAATTCCATCATATTATCTATATCGACAGCATCTTTATCGGGGTTGAAATCGTATAAGTTACCTAGTAAATATCTTGCTGTGTTACGAATTTTTCTATAACTTTCTATAAGTCTTTTAATTATATCATCAGATATTCTTACATCATCAGTATAATCTTCAGATGCAACCCATAGACGTAATATCTCTGCACCGTATTTATCTATAATATCGTTAGGATATATAACATTTCCTACCGATTTACTCATTTTTTTACCTTTACCATCAACGACAAAACCGTGAGTTAGAAGTTCATCAAACGGAGCTACACCTCTTGTTCCTATAGACTCAAGTAGTGAGCTATGAAACCAGCCTCTATGTTGATCTGATCCCTCTAGGTATAGATTTGCACGTCCACCGATCGCCTCTCTTTTTTCACATACAGCAGCGTGGCTTGTCCCTGAGTCGAACCATACATCAAGAATATCTTTCTCTTTCTTAACATTTGTACTGCTACATTTCGGACATTTAAACCCTTCGCCTAAAAAGAACTCTTCATCATGAATGAACCAAGCATCAGCCCCCTCTTTTTCAAAGGAAGCTAAGACACGTTTTTTGATATCTTCATTAATTATTATCTCGCCACAATCATGACAAGTAAATACAGCTATCGGAACACCCCAGATACGTTGACGTGATATACACCAATCAGGACGGTTTTCAACCATTGAAAAAATTCTGTTTCTGCCCCATGCAGGGATAAATTTTATTTTGTTTTGTATAGCATCGATCGCTTTATCTCTTAGATCGTTTGTAGCCATAGATATAAACCATTGAGGAGTTGCTCTAAAAATAACGGGTGAATGACATCTCCAGCAATGAGGATATGAGTGTTCAATCTTCTTAGCCATAATTAAAGAACTGTTGCTCTCTAATAGTTTAACGATCTCTTCATTCGCTTTATTTATATGTACGCCTGCAAAAATCTCTACATCATCTTTATATTTACCGTGATTATCAACTGGAGATAAGATAGGTAATCCATATTTTAAACCAGTTTCATAATCATCTTGTCCATGCCCTGGAGCTGTATGAACAAGCCCAGTTCCAGCCTCTAAAGTTACATAATCTGCTAAAACTATACCAGACTCTCTGCTATAGAAAGGGTGATTAGGTTTCATTTTTTCAAGTTCAGCACCTTTAACAGTTTTCACTATTTCATAATCTGATATAAAAAATATAGGAGTGATACTCTCTAGCATTTCGGTTGCAAGAACTAAATGTTCACCTATTTTTAAGTTTCTATTTTCAGTTGCTGTAACTTTTATAATTGAGTAATCGAAATCTTTATTAACAGCGATCGCTAAATTTGCAGGAAGCGTCCAAGGAGTTGTTGTCCATATAACAGCTGATAGATCGATATTTTTATTGTTAAGTAATTTTTCTTTAGATATATCATCGAACTGAAATTTAACATATATAGAACTTGAAGTATGATTTTCATATTCAACCTCAGCCTCAGCTAAAGCAGTTACACATGAGTGACACCAGTATACAGGTTTAGAACCTTTATATACTCCACCGTTATCAAAGAACTTATAAAGTTCAGCTAAAGTTGTAGCTTCATAAGCGTAATCCATTGTTATATAAGGGTTATCCCAATCTGCAAAAACACCTAGACGTTTAAAATCTTCTCTTTGTATATCTATATATTTAGATGCGTGTCCTCGACATTCTTTTCTTATTTCAGAAACTTGCATCGACTCTTTTTTGCTACCAAGTTGTTTATCAACTTGCAGTTCGATAGGTAAACCGTGACAATCCCAGCCGGGAATATAAGGAGAGTTATATCCTTCACACGTTTTAATTTTAATAACAAAATCTTTTAAAATTTTATTTAACGCAGTACCTATATGTATATTTCCGTTAGCGTACGGAGGTCCGTCGTGCAGTACATATTTAGGAGAATTTTTTCTTCTTTCACGTATTTCATGATAGATATTTATCTCTTTAAATTTCTGAAGTCTCTTAGGTTCTTCCTCAGAAAGATGAGCTTTCATAGGTAGATCGGTTTTAGGAAGATTTAATGTATTCTTATAATCCATAATTTACGGTATCCTTTATTTAACAATGGAACATCTTTTAACATTTTTTATGAACTTTTGCAAGTTAATTAAATCTTAATATTACCTTGAATTAGTTAAACCTTTATGATATATTGAGTGTCTTAAAATGTAAGAGAAACTAATTAAATAATATAAGAGGATAAAATTAAATGAAAAAATTGCTTTTACTTGTTTCTGTTTTTATGTTGTCTGTGTCTGTTGGATCTGTTTCTGCGAATGAGGCTAAAGTTAAGAAAAATGTATCTGATTCAGTGTCAAAATCAATGGCAGAAAGAAATGTTAATGTTAATGTTGATGTTCAAATATTGAAAAAACTTGAAGATCCTAAAGGATATTATTTTCTTAAAGTTGTATATTTTGATAAAGCATCTCCTAAAGTAGTAGCAGGTGAACAGTATCTTTTCTCAAACGGTGATTTTATAGTTGAAGATTTTATTGATTTAAAAAGTTTCTCATCTTTATCTAAAGATATATCGTATGATTTATCATCTGTAAAAGTTGATGTATCAAATCTTACATTAGTATCTGGTAATCCAAAATCTAAAAACATTTTAGTTGAAGTTTCAGATTACCAATGTAATTTCTGTAAAGAGATGAGTGGATACCTTAAAACAGCTCTTAAAAATAAGAAAGATTATGCACTTTATATTATGCACCTACCTATTAGAGCAATTCATCCAAGAGCTGAAACTTTAGCACTTGTTTATGAAGCTGGTAAAGAGATGAAGAAAGATTTCATGATGCAATTATTTGATCCATCTAACGGAAATTTATCTGATATTGAAATAGTTGAAAAATATTCTAAATTATCTGGTAACCCAAGCAAGTTTAAGAAACTTGTAAACTCTAAAGAGTTAAAAGCAAAAGTTGCAGCATCAGAAGCACAAGCTATTAAACTGGGTATCTCTGCTACTCCTGTATTATTTGTCAACGGTAAGAAAATTACTGGTTTCGATAAACCATTAATTGATAAAGCGTTAAAAGGTATTAAATAGTTTTATATTAGAGATTTAAATAGATTGTAATATAATATAATACAATTAATCATTTTATAATTGAGCCTGTGTATTGCAGGCTCAATTTTTTTATCTAATTTTACGCATATAATTATCTTTTATGTTGAAAATCATATAGATTGCTAATATTATATAGATTATACTTTTGAATTAGGATGTGTAGTTAATGAATAGAATAAAAATTTTAAAAGCAGAAGTTGCTTCAAAGATAGCAGCAGGGGAGACTTGTGAAAAACCAGTCAATGCTGTTAAAGAACTTATTGAGAACTCAATAGACGCTCACGCTGATAAGATAAGGATAGAGATTGTTGAAGGTGGATTAAAATATATATCTATAGCCGATAACGGTATGGGGATAGATAAAGATGATCTACATCTAACTATAGAAAGGTTTGCAACAAGTAAAGTTGTTAATCTTGATGATGTGTACTCTGCATCAACATTCGGTTTTAGAGGTGAAGCGTTAGCTGCTATTTCATCTATATCTGATTTTAGTATCACATCTGGAAGAAGTGATAATGATATCTATCAGTTAATCTCAAAGTTCGGTGTTAAGGAAGATATTAAACCATCAGCTGGACTTAAAGGAACAACTATTGTTATAAGTAATCTATATGAAAATTTTCCTGCAAGAAAGAAGTTTCTTAAAGGCATTAAATCGTTAGAGTCTGATATAATCAAATTTATCAGATCGTTCGTTTATCTCAATAGTGGTATAGAGCTAGAATTTATTGTGAACGGCAAAATTAATCACTCTGTTAAAAAAGATGAGTCACTTTTAGTTAAACTATCTAATCAATATAAAGATAAAGTGTTTCTTGAGGGTGAGTTTAGTAAAGAGAATGTAGTCGTAAAAATTGTTACAACCGATATCGAACACAGTAATAGACTTAGACGTGATAATATTATAATAGGTGTGAACGGTAGAGTTATAACAGATAAATCGTTAATTCAAGCAGTATGCCAAGCGTACTATAGAATTATCCCTGATGGCAACTCTCCGATCGCAGTTGTTGATATACGACTTGATCCAACTGAGATGGATGCAAACGTTCATCCTGCTAAAGCTGAGGTTAGATTTAAAGAGTCTAAGTTGATATATTACTCTGTTCTTGAGGCTGTTAAATCGGCTATTAATAAATCTGCATTTTTCTCAACTGCACATCAAT
>CAMRDM010000074.1 GCA_947041225.1 uncultured Deferribacteraceae bacterium
AAATTGCACTTAGCATATTTAGCAGTTTCACCATTTACGGTTGAAGGCATTTTGGTAGTTAGACAGATTAAATTGTAATGTAGTATACATAATTCAAAGCATATTATATTAAAGGTAGAAAAGTTGTAATGAATAAGATATTGATAAGTTTTTTAAGTGTACTTTTTATTTGTTCATGTGCAGGTTACGATTTTAGAGGATTTTCGTCAAATGAATTAAATGAATCCAGTAAATCCAGTAAATCCAGTAAATCAACAAAACCTAAATATGAGGGCGATTATAATATACAAGCTGGTGCATTTAAGAGTGTTGATCTAGCAACAGCGTTCACTGATGAATTAGACAGTAAGAATTTAGATGCGTTTCTATTCAAGGAGAATGGATTATTTAAAGTTCGGTTTGGAAAGTATAAATCATTTAATGAGGCATCAGCTGTAGCGAAATCACTTATTAACAGTAAAGTTATAACAGATTATTATATCGTATCTCCAGAAGACCTATCATATTACAGATCAGAAAAAATAAGCGATAACGATTATCTACGAAATCAACTTGTTAAGGCTGCACACTCATATAAAGGTGTTCCATATAAATGGGGTGGAAACTCAGTAAAGTCTGGTTTTGATTGTAGCGGCTTAACTAGAGCTGTTTATAGATTAAACGGGCTAGACCTTCCAAGAGTATCAAGAGATCAATATAGATCTGGAAAAGCAGTTAAGATTAATAAACTACAGAAAGGCGATCTAGTATTTTTTATCACATCAGGTAGTAGAATAAATCATGTAGGTGTATACGTAGGTAATGGAGAATTTATTCATGCACCAAGTGCTGGTAAAACAGTTCGTGTTGCCAATCTTCATTCATCTTATTGGAAAAAAGTATATCAAGGTGCAAGAACATATTTATAGGTGTGAGTATGCTAAATATCTTACAGGTAGTATATCTTTATAACTAAAATTCAATCAAGTTGCGTACTAACATATTTTAGATGTACTATAGATTTAAATTATTATTTACATTAAAAAGTGTATAACATATTTTATCTAAAATAGATATTTATCTGATAGTAGATGAACTAAGTACGTACGAAAGATTATAAATATTATTGATTTAAAATAACTTATCTAAAATAGATATTTATCTGATAGTAGATAAACTAAGTACGTGCTAAATTTTACAGATCTTACAGATTTAAAAGTAGGTTACAATAATCTATATATAGAACTTTATACAGACAGTACATATAAGCAGGTGGCTATCTTAAATAATAGTTGACATGGAAACGGTTTTATATTATTAATAATAGTTACTATTATTAGTAGTACTGGGTAGTTAAATTTATTAAGGGTAAGTATATATATTGTGGAAAGAGTAAGATATTCATTACAGCGTGAAGTTGTTTTTGACACTATCATGAGTGAGAGAAAACATTTTACAGCTGACGACATCTATGCAAGATTAAAAGTTAATCATCCAAAACTAAGTCTAGGTACAGTCTATCGAAATCTACAATATTTATCAGATTCAGGAAGAGTTAGAAAAATAACTTTACCAAATGATGTAGATAGATACGATGGAAATATAAAAGATCATTATCATCTTATTTGTACTATATGTGAGTCAATAACAGATCTTGAAATTGATTATTTCAGTTTTATTGATGAAGAGGTTTCATCTAAGTACGATTTAAAGATTGACAATCATAACTTAGTATTTTATCACAAATGTTCAAATTGCAAGAACAACAAATCATAAATTTGTGTTAATTTAAAACGATATACGACTATTGTGGTTGTCGTTTTGTGTTGAAATTATTATACATTATTATATGTATGTTAATCATATGGAGGGATATTATTATGGCTAAGGATTTAAAAGGAACAAAAACAGAGAAGAATTTACAGGATGCGTTTGCAGGTGAGTCAATGGCTCGCAACAAGTACACTTATTACGCATCAAAAGCAAAAGCAGAGGGTTACAATCAAATCTCAAATTTATTTGAGGAGACTGCGAACAACGAAAAAGAACACGCAAAAATGTGGTTCAAACTTCTTCATGCAGGTGAAGTGCCTACAACAGCGCAGAACTTATCAGATGCAGCTGAAGGAGAGCATTACGAAAATACAGTTATGTATCCAAGTATGAAAGCAGATGCAGAAGAAGAAGGATTTACTCACATAGCAGCACTTTTTGGTGCAGTAGCTAAAATTGAGCGACAACACGAATTAAGATATTTAGCTCTTCTTGACAACGTTAAGAACAATAGAGTATTTCAAAAAACTGAAGAAGTTACATGGGAATGTGCTAACTGTGGACATATTCATATCGGTACATCAGCGTTAAATGCTTGTCCAGTGTGTGCACATCCTCAAGCACATTACCAACTTCTAGCAAAAAACTATTAATAATATTTGAAAGTCACATATAATCTAATAAGAGGGAAAAGATGAAGAAGATTTTAGTTCCAGTAGTGTTAATAGTTTTATCAGTAGTAGTAGCGATTAGTTGCACAAAGAAAGATGGTAGCAAAGGTGCTGTAACAGGTGGTATGGAGCCTCTTTTACAATCTGCATTAGATGCAGGAATGCTTCCTATCCCGTATGAGCTAAAAGTAATGGAAGGCAATCCATCATCTCCTGAAAAGATTGAATTAGGTAAACTTTTATATTTTGATCCAAGGTTATCTAAGAGTCAGTTATTAAGTTGTAATACTTGCCATAATGTTGGTTTTGGTGGAGATGATTATCAAGAGACATCATTAGGACATGGTTGGGCAAAAGGTCCAAGAAACTCTCCGACGGTTTTCAACTCTGTTTATAACACCTCTCAATTTTGGGATGGTAGAGCAGCAGATTTAAAAGAGCAAGCAAAAGGTCCTATTCAAGCATCAGTTGAGATGGCTGCAACACCTGAGTATGTTGTTGAAGTATTAAAATCAATACCTGAATATGTTGAAGAATTTAAATTAGCATTTCCGGGCGAAGCTGATCCTGTAACATTTGATAATGTTGCAGCAACGATTGCTTTATTTGAAGCTACATTAACAACTCCAAACGCACCGATAGATAAATATTTAAGAGGTGACTTAGCTGCATTAAATTCAGATCAGAAAGCAGGTTTAGCAGTTTATATTGATCAAGGTTGTGTTTCATGTCATACAGGCGTGAACTTAGGTGGAGACGGATATTTTGAGTTTGGTGTTTTTGAATCTCCAGATGCAGATGTAGTAGCAGGCGATAAAGGAAGATTTGCATTAACGCAGGCTGAGGGCGATGAATTTGCATTTAAAGCTCCTACGTTAAGAAATATAGAGTACACAGCACCATATTTCCATACAGGTAAAGTATGGTCATTAGCTGAGGCAACTCAACTTATGTCATCATCACAGTTAGGTATTGAATTAAGCGAAGAGAATGTAAATCAACTTTTATCTTTAATGGATGCTTTTACAGGTGAACAACCACAGATTATGTATCCTACTCTTCCTCCATCAACAGATAACACTCCTAAACCAGTTTGGAAGTAGTATTAGTTTAGAGTTAGATGTAGAATGTAAAGTATAATTTAATTATACGGTATTGATATTAAATATTGATATTGTGTAATAGAAGATAATTTTTGACACCTTATAGTAATTTAATTGCTATAGGGTGTTTTTTTATAGTTGATAGTTTAAGAGTTAATAGTTTGATAATTGTAACTGTAGTAGATAATCAAAAATATATAGTTGTTGTTAATTTAATAATGATTAGTTAGTTGTAGAAATTAGTTACGATAATCAGTAGAGGTTTTGTTACAGTTGATTAATTGATAAAATGCAAAGCAATAAAATAAAACCCCATAGGTTTTTAAACACTATGGGGTTATTTTTGTTAATTTATAATAATTAATTATTAGTGAAATGGTGCTTCTTTGTTAATTCTAAGGACAGGATGTCCATCATCCCTATATTTTTTAATTATCCATACCTCTTTAAAATCCCATCCACGAAATAGCGAACCCATGTCATAAAATCCGTCATAAATAGGGTTACCTGAATAGCTAAAAGATTCAATAGGTGGAATCTCTGGAATAGGGTGAGATGTTGAATAGTAATTAAGTTTATAAGTGTTTATTGAATCACCTTTTATACGACCTAATATTTGATCGTGGTCATAATAATCAGAGCCTCCAGCTATAGTTCCCTTATTATGTGTCTGTTCTACAGTCAGAGTATTAGGAGAAGCAGTGTCATTATCAAGTAAATTAACGTATCCTATAATTCCACCACCGAATCTGTTTTCATCATATAAGTTTATGTTATCTTGTATCATTCCAGTATTGTAGCTAGTTTTTATCGCTATATGATTACTTCTGCTTTCCCCAACAAGTCCACCAATATACAGATTACCAGATACACCTCCAATATTATAAGTATCAGTTATAGATATATCAGATATGTTAGTTCCGATTATTCCTCCTGATGAACTGAATTTATTCCCTATTCTATGTCTATTAGAGCAAGCTGTTATTGTTGTATTATCAGCTTTGTTATATCCGATAAGTCCACCAGTATGATTAGCACCTTTTATCTCGCCCATATTGTATGCAGTTTTTATAGAAATCTCACTGTGTGTCTGGTCATCCTCTCTAAGAGAGTTTACTCCAATTAATCCACCTGCAGTAACATTCATAGATGATCCACCAAAGTTTGTAGCTCCTTTATTAGATACAGCTACTAAAGTAGTGTTATAGCTTCGGTTAACTCCAATAAGTCCACCTAAAGTAGCACTATTGTTTGTGTCAGCAACTATTTCTCCAGTATTGTGAGAATAGTTTATAGTTGTTTTAGGAGAAATATTTTCTCCAATGAATCCACCAACTATAGATGAGTGTTCTCCAAAATTTATGATTGATCTTGTATTATAGGTAGATGTAATTGTAACTCCATTATCATCACTAGAGTTGCTAGGTACACTGTTTTTATTATATCCGATAAGCCCACCAAGATGAGTATGTTGATGATTACGATCATAAGTATTCGTATGTACTAGTGCTCTGTTAGAGATATTACTTAGATATGTTTTACGGTTATAATTATACCCGACAAGTCCACCTATATAATTTCTGATACGGCAGTCTATAATTTCCATTTGTCCAGTATTTTTACTACCTTTTATTGTAAGAGTACCTCTACCAGTATCAGAATCAACTTGTCCGATAAGTCCACCTATATAACAGTAATTACCGAAATTGCTATCTATTCTTCCATGATTAGCTAAGTTTGTTACTGTTAAATCTACATTCTTAGCATATGCAAGAAATCCACCTAATCTCATTTCATAATCTGCATTTTCACTACCAGCAAATATCTTTAAATTAGATGTTGAGTTACTTATTTCAAGTTGAAGTGGATCAGCAGATGTTCCAGTAGCAGTTCCAATAAGTCCACTTGTGTATTTAGTTCCGTTAATAGTACCTATATCAAGAACAATGTTTTTAATAATACTATCACCAGTGATTTTCTGAATTAAAGCAGTCGTATCAGTACCAGTAACTATATTTAGTTTTTTAATGCTATGGTTATCTCCATCAAAAATACCTTTAAATTCTTTTATACCTGTAAAAGTTTTGTTATCCATATTTATATTAGCTATAACCCTAATGTTTTTATCAATAGATGATTGTTTAGCTAACCATGCTAAATCTGTTGCATGAGCTACAAGATAATAGTTATCAGCTGATGTTGCAGGTTCAGTTGAAGAGCTTCCATCCCAAACGTCATTGATAAACGGAAATGAAAACTCATATTTCCCGATACTAATATTATCGCTATTAGTTTTATCAGTAAGTGTTACTGGAATACGAATATTTAATTGTCTCAAAGCTCCTATCTCGCCTGTTGTTGTTGGAGTTCCTATTGCATGATCTACTTTATCATTTTTACTATGCAGTTCAGATAGAGCAGCTACTAATTCATTCATCATAACAATTTTATCTTTATCATCAGCAGTAGTGCGGGCTAGGTAGTTCAGAATTCCATTTCTAGGTTTAAATACTGTCCCGTTAAGACTAGGTATAGTAAAGCTATCTCCTATATCAAAGTTCGGTTTAAAAGGAGCAACATACTCCTTGAACTTCATAGTGAACGAATAGATACCATTTATTTTATTGCTAGGGTTATGTAGTTCTATAATCTCTATCTCATATTCTTGAGTAAGTGTTTTTCCATAGCCTGCTTCACCTGAATAGTCATGTAGATATTGATCCAGTACATAACCAAGATTTTTATTTTTATCAAGTTGTTTACGCATCTCTCTTTGTAACCCAGAATATATAGTATGAGCATAAAAGGGAGTTACGTTATCAATAGTATATATTAATGAGAGTTCATCATTACTTACAAATTTCTTATTACCAAATTCTGGAATAGTAAAATTATCACCTAGATCAAAATCAGGTGTAGTAGGTTTTGGAGGAATAGTTGTGTCATGATTAAAGTTTATAGTAAATTTATATATTTTAGTTTTACTATTAGTAGGTTTATTATTTTGAGTCATTATTATCGTGTACTCAACTTCAAGATATCCACCTGGTCTTACATTATTATAATAATAAGCAGATGCTCCATACTTGTAGGTAACGCCAGTTTTGTTATCAAGTGTTGCGGTTAGAGCAGCTTTTATTTCATCACGTAGAGTCTCTCCATTTTTGCCAACTGAGTTTATATTAGATGCAGTGTATACTAAAGACTCAGCGTCATAACTTATAAAGTTTGCACCATCAAGACCTTGTATAGTAAAATTATCACCTAGATCAAAATCAAGTACAATAGAAGGAACTGTTTCATATTTTATAGTGAAAATATAAATACCTTCTATACTACTCTTGCTATTATTTTTACGAGTAATTGTAACAGGTATCTGAACATCAATCTGTTTATCTGTAATAGTTTTTGATGATTCGCCTAATGTATGTATGATATCAATATTTTTATCAAGTTCATCTTTTATAGCTTTTTTAAACTCAGCTTCTACAGTATTATTATCTATGGTTCCTTTTGCTATATCGTCAATATTATATATTAAAGAGTTATCATCATTAGTTATAAAATATTTGCTAAAGATACTTTCAATCGTAAAATTGGGACCTAGATAAAAACTAAGTGCAAGAGGAGGAGTACCTGTAAATACAATAGTAAAAACATACGTACCAGTTTCACCATTCTCATCATCATTTTGTGCAGTGATAGTTATAGGAAATTCAATTGTGATAGTACTACCTATGTTTATCGTATTGGCATTACCTAACTCAAACTTAATGCCACTTTTCTCACGAAGCACTTCTCTTATTTTAGCATCTAACTGAGTTGTTATAATTTCGGGATTTTGGTTTTTCTTATCTATCTCATCAACATAATATTTTAAAGATTTATTATCAGTTGTTCTAAACGGTTCATTATCTATACTACTAATAGAAAAAGTTTCACCTAGATGAAAATCAATTGCAGTAGGAGTAGGAACCTCTTTCTTAAAATTGATAGTAAAAGAATATATTCCATTTATTCTTTTAGAACTATTCTGGTCAGAAATTCTTATATTAAACATAACTACTATTTGGTTATCAGATATATCTAACGAATTGTCACCCAACGTATGTGCAATATCAGATCTTGAACTAAGTTCACTATTTATAGCCTCTTTTAATTGTTGTTTTATGGCCTCAGTATTACTCTTATATTTACGATCAACATTTTCAGCTGTGTAAGTTAAAGATTTATCTAGACTTGTAAATGATTGATTACCAATATTTTCAATAGTAAAGTTCTCGCCAAGATAAAAATAAAGACCTCCTGACTGATCATCTCCATTAAAGTTGATATTAAAAGTGTAAGTACCTTGAATATTATGATTTGTATTATCTTTATCTTTTATGGTTATAGGAAACTCAACAATAAACTCTTGATTAGGGGCTACAGTATTTACTGTGTTATTCCTTCCTAGCCTGTAAGTAATATCACTGTTTTGATCAAGTTTTGCATTTATTGCATTTTTTAATTCACCTACAATTTTATCAGCATTTTTACCTACTGAACTTACGCCATCAATTGTATATATCGTAGTTGAAGAACTATCAAATGGTTTACCAGAAAAACTTTCAATAATAAATCCATCACCTAGATAAAAAGTAGCATTACTCAAAGGAGGTGTTGTTTCATTATTAAAATTTATAGTGAAAGAGTAGGTATCAGATAAACTCTGATTACCACCTTTAGTAGATATTGTTATAGGGTAAGTAATAACTAATCGTTTACTTTCTATATCTCCATCTATTGAATGGGTTTTCAAGTTATAGTTAATATCATTATTTGTGTCAAGTTTGCTTTCGATTGCACCTCTTAAATCACCTGCAATGCCATCAACAGTTTGACCAGTTGGATTTACATCCTCAGCTGTATAATTCAAAGTACCAGTTTGATTTTGAAATGTTTTACCGTAAAAACTATCAATAGTAAAATCTGAACCTAAGTAAAAGTCATTTTGATCGATAGATCCGTTTGATGAGCCACTACTACCAGGATCTCCAAATCCACCAAAACAAGCGGTTAGCATTGAGAGTGCTAAAAGTAATAATATTTTTTTCATGATACATCTCCAATAAATATTAAGTAAATACGTATACACGCATAACAATATAAATATATTACTGCAAACTATCAACATAAGTTATTGTAGAATGGCTTTATAATTACCTTTCTAATTTATTTTACCTTATAATTAATAAAAAATCAATATATGGTTTACCATATATGGTACTTTAACAATATATTGCTAAAAAATTAGCTTTTTTATATGAGTCGTAGCGAGGTTACTTTATATAAATTATCCCTTGATTTTATATATAAAGAGTTTATATTATGTAAAAGTTAGATGTATGATATAGATATGTATTGCAAAAGGTTTTAGACTACTACCCATTCTGTATTAGCACAGAATTAATAATATGGATATAATTTTTATCAAAAACAATCCCCACAGGATTTAAAACCTATGGGGAGTATATTTGTTAATTTATAAGAGTTATGATTATCGTCGTGTAATTATACTGATCCTCACATTATTTTGTTAAGCTATAAACTCTATGGAGTTACAACTTCAGGATTACTAATAAGCGTAGGATAGAGTGCACCTTGTAGCATTATCCATTTATCTTCAAAATTCCAATTAACGAATTTAGTATAATCCTTAAACTCATCAGCAGTAAGTTTTTTACCTGCGTTTGTATTTGAAGTTGGGTTAGATGTTGGTGCATACCAGTAGTTATTTGTATAAGTAGGAGTTATAGTACCACTAACTTTACCTATAATCGCTCCTGTAGAATTTTCTCTACCAGTAGCTATGATATTTGCATAACTGTATGAGTTTTTTATAGAAGTAGTATTATCAGTTTCGATAGCATTGTTATGTCCGATAATTCCACCTATATAGCCATTAATAGCAGTATTAGATATGTTTCCTAAATTAAATACGTTTATTAAATTTAGTGTACTTGATGCAGTTTCGCCAATAATTCCACCTGTATAGTGCTTATTGCCTTCACTTTTTAAATCACCTGAATTAAAAGTATCAACTATCTGCATTGTACCAGTTGTTTGCCGTCCGACTATTCCACCTATGTAAATAGAATTATCAACAGTGTTAGTAGTATTCGTTATATTTGCGACATTTTTTGAATTCATTATAGTAATATCTCCACCATATAAAGTACTGATAAATCCACCCACTACACTGTAAAGCATACTGTTACTGCTTATCTCTCCAGCATTGATACTATTGCTTATATATATTTCGCCGTCCAAAATATATCCTATAAATCCACCAATAAGAGATAATGAGTCAGTACCTGTAATGTTACTATACATTGCACCTGTATTTTTAGAGTTAGTAATAGTTATATTTGTATAGTGTCCTATTGCAACAAAACCACTTATATAAGTATGTATTGAGTCGCTGTTAATTGTTAGTCTAAGATCAGTTGTGGAGTTATCTATTATAAGATTAGTTCTAGGAGTATTAGGACGTCCATAAATTACTCCGATAAATGCACTTACGTTATCAGTTCCATTTATTTCACCACCAACAAGCGATAGGTTTTTTATTGTTGTATCACCTACAACTGTTTTGATTAAAGCAGCAGGAGTGGTATCCGTAGTAGTTATACTTATATTTCGTATAGTTTTATTATTACCATCAAAAATACCAGTAAACTCTACGATACCTTTAAATGGATTGCTCCCCATATTGATATCATTCATAAACTTAACATTTGTTTTTATAGGCTCTGTTTGTTCACCTAACCAAGCTAGATTTGCGGGTATTTTTATAAGATAATACCCATCTGAAATATTAGGTTTAGTGAAAGTTTCACCGTCCCACGGAACAGTAGGTCCTGCAAATTTTATAGTAAAAGTATAAGCACCATTTTTACTATTATTACCGTTAGCCTTTTCAGAAATTGTTATAGGAAATGTAACTGTCATCTGTTGAACAGTTATATCTTTTTGAGGCTCTCCTAATGTATAGTTTATTTTGTCATTTACGCTATGTACTGCGTTTATAGCAGTTGTGAGTTCGCCTGCAATATTATCTTTAACTATTGTTTCTGGATCAATATTACCGATAGAATAGTTTAAGAATTTATCATCAGTTGACATGAACAATTCATCTGTGAAGCTAGGAATAGTAAAAGTTGAACCTAGATCAAAATCAACTTCAAAAGGTGGAGGAGTAGTCTCTCCATTAAACTTTATAGTAAAAGAGTAAGTACCGTTTCTGCTATTGTTACTATTACCTTGTTCAGAAATTTCTATACCAAATTTAACGATAAAATTTTGGTTCTGTGTTACACTACCTTCAGTTGTAGGCTCATCTAAGGTATAGCTAATATTACTATTTGGACGATGTTTTACATGTATAGCTTTTTCTAATTCATCTATTATATCAGTTTGAGTTTTATCTACAGGGTTTATATCATCAACAACATAGATTGTTGATGTAGATTGTGTAAAATATTTTTTATTGATACTTTTAATAGTAAACTCATCACCTAAAGAAAAATCAAGATTACCAGAAGGAGGTGTTGTTTCATTATTAAAATTTATAGTGAAAGAGTAGGTATCAGATAA
>CAMRDM010000075.1 GCA_947041225.1 uncultured Deferribacteraceae bacterium
CAAAACGGAAAGCATACATTAATGCTGTACATTCCTCATCAGTTTTAGCATTTATATCAGCACCGTTCTCTACTAAATACTTCACAATATCAAAATTTCCTCCAAATGAAGCATATATCAATGCTGTAAAGTCCTCATCATCTTTAGCATTAACATCAGCACCGTTCTCTATTAAAAATTTTACTATTGTTATACAATCCCAACTAGAAGCATTTGTCAATGCTGTTTTACCTTCTCCGTCCTTAATATGAATATCAGCACCATTCTCTATTAAATACTTCACAATATCAAAATTTCCGTTACCTGATGCATCAATTAAAGCTGTCTGTCCGTACCCATCTATACTATTTATATCAGCACCATTCTCTATACATTGTTGTACAGCTTTTAAGTCTCCATCTTTCGCACTCTTAATAAGATTATTAGTATTCATATTAAACTCCTAATTTGTTTTACACTCATAAAATTATAACCTTGATTTTAAATTCTTCTCAAGCTTCTACCACTAAAATAAGTCAATATGATAAAAAAGAATACCCGCGTAGGTATTCTCTTAAAATTTGATTTTTTATTTAAAACTCTCTAAGTATTTAACGATAGTCGTATATTCTTTTTCGCGAGCTATATCTAAAACTGTTTTACCCTTATCATCTTTAGCATTAACATCTGCTCCATTCTCTACTAAAAATTTAACCACCTCTAAACTCCCTCTAAATGATGCCTTTATTAAATTATGTTCAACTGATACATACATCTATCCCTATTATTGCTACTACTAATACTCTCTATACTACTATACATTATTACAGTATTGAATTATATAATTTTTTACAAAAAAAATGTACCATATCGCTATAGTACATTTTAATTATTTTATATTATAAAGTTATATATAATTTAGAAGTAGTATCTTCCACCAAATGAGATAAACCCATTACCACTGGTATCTGAAACATCGCCACCTATAGAAAATTTCGGACCACCACCTGCTTCTACAAATATTGAACCACCACTTGATGACTCCATGTTAAGTAAAAACTCTACTCCACCAACCCCTCTAAACTCTAATAGATATGGAGCTGCGAAGAAATCTTTATTTTCATTGCCACTTATCAATATGCCAAAATCCATACCACCGTAACCTCTTATACCGAACTGATCTGTTATAGCATGAGTTGCTCCAAAAAAAAGACGCTCACGAAAACCGAATATTCCACTACTAAGCATGCCTCCACCCATTATTTCTAAATAGTTTCTTATATAAAATTCGCCACCCTTATCTATATTTTTAGAGTAAAAGTTGAAACCAAAATCGAAAAAACCACCACTTATTGTAGGGCTAACTGTTGCTCCACCACCTAATGATATACCGTTAAATGTTGTGTAATCAAAATTCTCCTTAGCATACAGTGATGATGTAGATAAAACAAATAGAACTAATAACACAAATAAACTTTTTTTCATACTAAAATCCTCTTTTTTATATCTGATATAATTATCTTTTTTTGCATTTATGTCAATAAATTATTAAGTAGTCCATATTTATATGCATATAAACATAATGTAAAAATGATAATTTATATGTTAAAAGCATTAATATTGTAGAGTATATAAATTGACTAATAGTAATAAATCAAATAAAATATGGTATTGCAAATATTTTTAACTTTATGGAGAGTGAGGTTTTTATGGAAAATAACTTATATAATAAGCTTTATTTATTTATCTTAGGTAAAGGTGTATTTTACAAACTTATTTCACAGTTTATAATTATTATATTAACTATATTAATAAGTAACTCTAACGCCTTAGCTCTTAATTTTACATATGATGGTAGTCCCATTCTTGAACATGGCTGGGATATAAGTGCCACTGTTCCGGGTTTTATTAATAATGGTAGTCTCTTGCATGCAGACAGTGGTGTTGCAGATGGTAATAACTTAACAATTACAAATGGAAACGGTATAGATGGAGCTATCGGTGGCTGGACAGATAGTAATATAAATGTTGAAAACAATAGTGTCACTCTTAGTGGTGGGTTTCTCTTTGGTAGCGTTACCGAGTCTACACCTGGTTCTTTCTATGGTGGCTATTCGACTGGTTCTGGTAATGTAACAAGTAATCGTGTAACTATCAGTAATAATGTTGTATTTAATAAGACTGTTCGTATCTATGGTGGCTACATGACTGGTTCTGGTATTGTTGAAAATAATATTATAAATATTACAAGTGCTACTTTTAGTGGTTTTCTTAATCTGATATATGCTGGATACTCAAGTAACACAGGAAATGTTTTAAACAATAAGACAATTATTGAAGGTATTGTGAATTTTGCGGTTAGTAATACTAGTACAACCTCTATTTATGGTGGCTACTCAACTTCTTCAGGAAATGTCTCAGGTAACAGCGTAACTATTGGTGATGGTGTCACTTTTAATAATGAAACCTCTATCTATGGTGGTAGGTCAGATTTTGGGCTTGCTATAAACAACAGTGTAAGTATTACAGGCGGAAAGTTTACTCGTCCAACCTCTATTTATGGTGGTTTATCACAGTCTAGCGATGCTACACACAATAGTGTAAGTATTACAGGTGGAGAGTTTTCTGGTACTACCTCTATCTATGGTGGCAGAGTAACAAGTGGTTTTGTCACAAACAACAGTGTAGATATCTCTGGTGGTACTTTTGATGGTACTACCTTTATCTATGGTGGTTATTCAGCTAATAGTGGTGCTTTAAACAATAGTATCACTATCAATGGTGGAACATTTACACCAGACACAACTATCGTTGGTGGACGGTCAGATGTAGTATCAGGAACTCTCCCCGCATTACATAATAACACTGTTACCCTTGATGGTTCTACTCTAACTGGATTAGATTTAAGTGGAGCTACTATAACTGGTGGACAACATGGGATAAATAGCGATAGTGCTGCTATACGTCGTACTGGTAATAGACTTATTGTAAAAAATAAAGTTAAAGTTGGTGATGTTCGTAATTTTGAATATTTTGATTTCTATCTAAATAAAGCTACTGATGATGCTCCTTTAACATCAAATGGTGCTGTTAATATAGGTAGTAATGCGATTATAAATATTAATATAGTTGCGAGTAATCAGAAGCTTCAGATCGGGGATTTTATTAAATTAATAGATGTAAGCAACGGTACTTTTACAGGTTCATCAAGCTCTTCGTATGCTATTGATAGTGTATCTTTGATGTATACCTTAACGGAGCATTTAGATACGGTTAATAAAATTTACGGTATGGCTGTAAACTCTGTGGAGGTTAATCCGCTATCAACTGAATTTGTGGAATCACGACTCGCCTCATTCTCATTCATGAATCAAGCGAACAATTTAATTCTTGGACAAGGGATAAATAGTGCAATGAGGTCAATCATGACAGATCCGTCTCACTGGGCATTATTTACAGTACTATCTGGAACGATGTATAAGTACGATACATCATTAACAGGTCTTACTGGTGGTGCAGAGGTTGCTGGTTCATCATTTATGTTAGGAGTTGCAAAAGCGTTACCTATACCTACTGGAGATATGTTTACTGGGATATATTTTGAAACAGGTTACGGTGTTACATGGTCTGCGGTAATCAAGAATCTTAATGTATCTGGAGGATCAATAAGTACATATGGCAACACACAATATTACGGTGGTGGAGCGTTACTTAGATACTCTATGGATAACGGATTTTATACAGAAGGATTTTTGCGTATCGGCGCATTAACTGATGAACTTCACTCTAAATATATTGATACATTCTTTAATCATGGTTCAACGTCAATGTATGTTGGAGCTGGTGTAAATTTAGGGTATGAACTTAAACTCTTTAGCGCTCGTGATATGTTAGATATATACACAAACTATACATGGGGACATTTGAACGGATATAGTCATCTGATTGATAAGTATAATTATGAGTTCAACTCAATCAACTCTCATCAAGTGGCAGTTGGCGTGCAGTACAATTTTATTCAACAACGTATGTTCTCGCCTTTTATAGGCGTTTCAGCAGAGTATGAACTTGATACCGAAGCTACGGCTACTATTGAACACAGTTATCAGACGTTATCCCCTGATTTAAAAGGGCTAACAGGAGTTGCAGAAGTTGGTGTACGTATTGTTCCTAATCGTAAAATCCCTCTTACGATGGCGTTAAATCTCGGTGGACATTTTGGACGCAGAAACGGTTTTGATACATCGTTCGATCTTGAGTGGCGTTTCGGCGGTAAAAGCAAAGATGAGATAGATAGAGATAATATTAATAAAGCAGAAAAACTACAAAAAACAATTAATAGTTCTAACATTTATGTAGAAGCCATTGAAGATGGTGTTAGTATCAATATCGGTGAACTATTATTTAAAATAGATTCTTATAAATTAACTGCTAAAGGAAAGAAAGAATTAAAAAGAGTTATGAAGGAAATTCAAAACAATTACCCTAATCGTAAAATCATCGTAATAGGACATACAGATAGTATAGGTAGCTTCGAACATAACCAACGTCTATCAGAAAATAGAGCAAAAACGGTTGTTGATATTTTAAAAGATGGTATCGATGAAGAGAATATCTCTTATGACGGTCAAGCGTTCACCGATCCTATCGCACCGAATAATACTAAAGAAGGACGTGCTAAAAATAGACGGGTTGAAATCATTATTCAACTTGATGATGATACAGAATTAAAAAGATAAAATGGTGATTAAAACTTACTAAAACATGTTTATTGTCGATTAAAAATAAATAAGTTTTTCAGTATTTACTCATGAATTAAGCGACTTTTGATATATTGATAACATATAAACTATTGTTGTATATTAAAAAAAATATTGTAAAAATCTAGAAAACTTACTATATTGTATAGTGGAGCAGAATAGAACACTTAAAACCAAGGAGAATTTATGAAAAGGTCTATTTTTAAGATAGCATTAACTTGTATGCTATTTGTACTAGGTGCATGTGCGACGGATGATGGTGTATTAGGTGGTGGTGGTTCTGATGAGGATACTATCATACTTAATAGTGTCTTAGAAGCAACTTTTGATGGTACTGCTAATGATCAGTCTCTTCTAGTAACTCAAGCTTTAGGTACTGCTGGAGTATCTACAGGAATTGATCTTAAAGTAGAAAATGGTGTTTTCAACAAAACTACGGTTACTATTACTTTAGATAATACAGATACTACGGAAGAAAAAGCAAGAACTGCATTAATCAAAGGTATTAAAGAGGCAATAACTCCACTACTTAATGATACAGAAAATGCTATTAAAGGTTTATCTAAAGACATAGTTGATGTTATTATAGTATATGAGAATCAAAATGGAACAGCTACTGTTACTATCAAAACAGAAGATGGTTATCTGTTTGAAGATAAGAGTAAAACTAAAAATATTATAATAAACTTTACTGGTGAGGATATCCCAACTATTATAAATACTATATATAATGAGACGTTAAACACTGTGTTTGATGGCAGTTCAAATGATAAATCGCTTCTTATAGAGAAAGCTTCTGGTACTGCTGGAATCGTAGCTAATAAAATTACTCTTACCTCAATTAATGGTGTATTCTCCGAGAATTTGAACGTTGATGTTGAGTTAGATAGTTCTGATAATGATGCTACAAAACAATCTAAAGCTATAGGAAATGCAATTAAAATAGTAGTAGAGGATATACTTAAAGTTGAAGATAATCATATTAAAGGATTATCTCAAGAAATAGAAGTTAATGTAACTATATCTACCCAAACTATAGCAAAAGGTACTATTACTATAAGTCCAATTGATGGCTTTAAGTTTGAAAATAATGAAACTACTAAAACAATAGAACTTGGGATAACAGGTACTAATTTTGCCACATCAGGTATAGTAGATGAATCTGCATTTACTATTTCTGCTGTTTCTGCTACTCATGGAAAAGCTGGAGTAAGTGAGTTTACTGTTCCAAGTGGTTTTGGTAATGTTGGTAGTAGCGACGGGCATCAAATCGCTGTTAACTTTCATGGTGCAGATAATGAAGATACTGAGAAAAAATATGCTGTTAAAAAAGCTATGGAGGGGATAGTTCTACCTAAACCTCAAAACAGTCAGGTAAAAATATCAACTGTTGGAGAGGTGACTAATGATGGTAATCCGAGCATGAACTCTAAAGCTAAAATTAAAGTTACTTTTGCTCCACTTCCGGGGTTTAAATTTGCAAACGGAGATACAACTAAAACAGTTGAAATCTCTCTCATTGGGGCTTTTCTTACCACTAAACAAACAATAGATGAAAGCGGATTTGTTACTCAGCATAGAGATCAAACTTATAACCCTGGATATGGACAAGGTATAATAAACGGTGGAGTAAGCTCTATAACATTTACAAAATCATCAGATGGTCAATTAATTCAGAAGGCGGGAACTGTTTCTTCTATATTATATCATGGTCAGATAAGTGATACGAATAATAGAAAAACTTATGCAAGAAATGCACTTAAAAATATGTTCCATTTGGAAAACCGTACCTTCAGAGGAAGATTCCCTGAAGGCATGAAGCTTAATAAAGCCGACGCTAACTCAGTAGTTATTAAGAAGAAAGAAGGAAACCCAAATGAAGATGATTGGGGAGAGCTTTATGCTACATTTATCGTGACTTTTATACCAATTGATGAAAGTTATATATTTACTGGTAGTGATCAAACTCAAAGAAAAGTTGAGATAAAAGTAGGTATAAGACCACAGTAAACAAGTTTTAATTAAAACCTAATAAATAAACCTCTGCCTTATTTCAAGGTAGAGGTTTTTTAATACTCAATAATTTTTGTATACTCATAATTTTTAACTATCATATTTTATAGCTATTATACTTTATAATTACCGTTACTACACCCTCTTTATGCTACTCCTTATACTATTAATCTATACTCCTCCCTATTTATAAGCTTCACTTACCACTATCGTAATTATCATTAATATTTATCTCTGATATTTTATCTATAAATATATCTATTCTCACAAATACCCATTCTATAATCATCTATATAAATGATAAATATCTCTTTTACTCACTCATATACAGTTTTTACAATATTTGTTCTATTATTTTTAAACTCTCTTTTACTCACACATATACAGTTTTTACAATATTTGTTCTATTATTTTTAAACTCTCTTTTCTTACGCTAAATCATCACTAAATTCCGTAACTTGTTATTAATAAATAGATTATAAATATTAGTTTCTATACAACTTATAAACTTACTACTCTAAAATTACTATAATAAAAAATAACTCTATACAAATCTTTAAAAATCATTATATTGTACAGTGCAATCTTATAAGTTAAGGAGTATTTATGAGAAAATTAATTTTTAAAATAACAATATTAAGCATGTTGCTAATTTTAGTTGCATGTTCATCTGAAAATAATAACCCTAATACAAGTGGTAACAGAACAATACATAATACTACGTTGGCTGATGTATTTGATGGTAGTAACAACGACAACTCTACTGCTATTACAGAATTTATAGGTTTGGCGGGGATAGTGGATCAGGAAATTACTGTAAAAGTAACTGACGGTAATTTTATAGAAGACACAGCTGATCTTACATTTGATAGTGGAGACGATACTGTCGCAAAACAGATTACAGCTATGAAAAACGCTCTTAAACAAGCAGTAGAGAATATACTTACTGTTGATGAAAACGCTGTCGATGGATTATCTAAAGAAGTTAATGTAGATGTAATTATGAGTAATAAATCTACTACAGCGACTGTTACTATGAACGTAATTGATGGATATCTATTTGAAGATAAAAAAAGTAGTAAAATATTTACAATACAATTAAGTAGTGATAGTTTTACTGCACCTATAATTATATATAATGCTACCTTAACAGATGTGTTTAATGATTCTATTGATGATCGCTCTACTGCTATTACAAAGGCTGTAAGCTTAGCTGGGATAGATGAACAGAAAATCACTCTTAATGTAGATAATGGTATATTTATAGAGAATATAACTCCAGTTACTTTTGATAACAGTGATGATACAGTGCTAAAACAAGTTATAGCTATGGAAAGTGCTATTAAACAAGCAATTGATGCTATACTTGATGTTAATAAAAACGCTGTCGATGGTTTATCAAAAGAAGTTGATGTTGATGTGGTTATGAGTAATAGTTCTACTATAGCAACGGTTACTTTTACTGCAAATAACGGGTATGTGTTTGAAGGTGATGCGAATACTAAAACATTTAAAGTAAATTTAACTGGTACATTTGCATTAATTAAAACAATATATAACTCTACATTAGAAAACATCTTTAACGGTGCAGAGAACGATCAATCCGTTAGTCAAGCTAGCAATGGGATACAGGCGGGTATCGGAGCTAGAGAAATTACTCTTCTAGTAATAGGTGGAGAATTTCAAAATGATAACGCTTATAATGTTATTTTTGATGGTATTCTTAACAGTAGCTGGGAAATGCAAGCTGATGCTATTAAAAAAAGTGTCGGATACGCTGTGAGTGGTATAATTAAACATGTAGAAAATAATATCGAAGGTTTAGATAAAAAAATCGAAATCAGTAATATGACTTTACTTGATGATAGAAAAACTGCTACTACTAATATTACTTTTAAAGTAATAGATGGATATCAGTTCGAAGATGAAACGACAACTAAAATAATCGTGATAAATTTAACTCTAGCTGGTAATAAAGAGTTTGCATTCACAACAATAGATGAATCTGCATTTACGATACCTGCAATTGTACCTGCTCATAAAACAGCTGGAATAGCATCATTTATCATCCCTAATGGGTTTGGTGAAGTTGGTAAAGATAGTAACAAAGTTTCTATTACATTTCATAATAAAGACAACTTATTTAATGAGAAAAAAGTTGCTATTCAAAATGCTATAGAGAGTATAGATCTATCGCTAAATAAAAGTATAGTATTAGACTCTATTGGTAGATTTAACATAGACGGTCATGCATCGTATTACGGAAAAGGTAATATCGAAGTTACTTTTAAACCTGCAAACGGTTATAAGTTTGCATCAGATAATACCAAAACAGTTAAAATACATTTTCAAGGTGCTTTAATAGATACGGTACAAACAATAGAAGAAATTGCATTCAACACAGCAGCTACAGGAAAAACAACAGGTAGAGCAGGAGTATCTTCAATTAGTTTTAACGAAAACTTTGTGCCAAACAAAATACCCGTTCTTCACTTTAACTCATCAGCAGTAGCTAATAAAAAAATTGAAGCTATTAACGGTCTTAACTATATGTTTGATCAAGAAAACCCTTACATTTTCAACGGAAATCTACCTGAGGGTGTAAGATATAATAACGGTAATGTTAAAATTAAACTTGATGAAAAAGGTGATCATATGTGGGGAGAAACTCATGCTTGGTTTCAAGTGACTTTTGATGCTAACGATGAGCATTATAAATTTACTAACGGTGCTAATAAAAAAACAATTGATATACAGATCAATGTTCTATAGTAAAAAGTAATAATTAAATAATTTAATTAAATTAAACTATAATAAAAAGACAATATAAAACCTCTGCCTTATTTCAAGGTAGAGGTTTTTTTAATTATCTCAAATATTTTAAGATTTCTTTAAATTCATTTTGATCGGTTATGATATACGGTTACCTTATCTACTGCCACCGTTTTATAAAGTTTCTTATGTAATTATTTTGTATTTATATAGATATTAATAATATCGCTGACTTGATGAAAAAAATATCCATTCAAACTCTCTAAATATTCAACTATCTTTGTGCGTTCATTATTCTTAGCGTAATTGAGAGCTGTTTTGCCATTACTGTTTTAAATATTATAATCAGCACCCTGCTCTATTAAAAATGTCGCTGATAAAATGAAAGGTAGGATTGATAAAGATAAACTTTTCCATGAATGTAAAGCGTTCAGCGATCCTATCGCACCGAATAACACTAAAAAAGGACGTGCAAGAAATAGACGGGTTGAAATCATTATTCAACTTGATGATGATACAGAATTAAAAAGATAATTATAATTGATAGTATTCATGCACAAGTTTATTGAAATAACTGTAAATTATAAAATAATATTTTATGACTTATAACCTACCTTACTGTGCAGATTACTATCTCTAACAAAATTTACTGTTTTATCGTCGTTGGCTGATATTTTGATAGTTCTTAGAATTACATATCTTATATCTATCTTTCTCTAAATTAATTAATAGTGCGTTCGTTTTCTTTCCCATCTATCTTTATATCTATCTATATATCTATCTATAAATTAATTAATAGTGCGTTCGTTTTCTTTCCAATCTATATCCATATCTGCACCATTCTCTACTAAATACTTTATAACCTCTGTATACTTTTTTTCTATAGCTCTCTTTAATGATGTTTTTTTATCATTATTTATATGAGTAATATCTGCACCATTCTCTACTAGAAATTTTACAATATCTAAATGTCCGTGTCCTGAAGACATCGTCAATGGAGTATCGCCATCTCCATCATCAATATTAATTAATGCACCTTTATTGAATAGATACTCTACCACATCTATATGTCCATACTGTGAAGCCCACATCAATGCTGTATCTTTATTATGATCTCCAATATGAATATCTGCACCACTCTCTACTAGATATTTTACGACATCTATATATCCTTTTTCTGATGACATCATAAGTGCTGTTCTTTTATTCATATCTTGAATATTAAGATCAGCTCCACTCTCTACTAAAAATTTTACGACATCTATATATCCACATGTTGAAGCCAACGTCAATGCTGTATCGCTATCAACATTTTGAATATCTATTAATGCACCTTTACTGAATAGATATTCTACTACATCTATATGTCCATACTGTGAAGCCCACATCAATGCTGTATCTTTATTATGAT
>CAMRDM010000076.1 GCA_947041225.1 uncultured Deferribacteraceae bacterium
GGGAAATTATATCATAGTTCTAAATCGGCAAGAGAAAGAGATTACCACCGCCAAAAATATCTAGAAGAAAGAGGATGGAAAATACATAGAATATGGAGCACTAACTGGTGGAAAAATTCTGAAAGAGAAGTGAAAAAAATAGTAGCTATAGTTGAGGCACTTAAAATTGAATCATGAGTTGGTGTGGAAATTAAAATACTGGTAAAATAAATGGACGATAGAAGAGGGGAGAGTTGTTACAAGAGGAGGTAAAGGCTAAGAAGATTAAAAGGATAGATCTCTTATGCTTTTTAAATGTTCGTCTGCTGCTCCAGAATCAAGAACGCTAGCATGCGTCTTAATGTATCATCGCTGCGAATATTTTCATCACTTTATTTTGACATTACATGCCCGTAAGAGCATCTCATTTTATGGTGCTTTTACTAAATTAATATCTATTTATGATAACTAAGCGTTATTACCTATTTGTTTACATTTAATTTTAAGTAGCAACAAAATCTCATTAATTCATTAATATCTTCAAATGCTTTTTTAAACGCTCATTAAACTTTCTTTGTAACCCTTTTATTTTCTCATCATTTACCATATTAAAACTATCTATGTGTGGTGTTGTCGTTTCAATTCATATTATCCGCTATCTGTATATAAACTATATCAGTAATTATATAAAATAATTGTAATTAAATATGTTGTCATTCATCAACCCGACTATACGCATCATTTTTAATAAAAAACAAAGTTATTTCTCATAGATATTATATAGTTATATTAGTTGTTTTATTATTCAAAAATATGATATTTAAAAATAAGATAATAATGGTATTATTTGAGAATAAATAATATAATTGCTTTGTAAATTATTATTAAATAAGAGTAAATTGATATTAATTAAAATAAAACATTGTTCTTTTATATGGTTAAATTTTGTTAAAATAAATTATTCTTAGCCATTGACTTTCTTTTAATAATCATATATAGGTATATAAATATGTAAATAGTTGCTTATTTTGAAATAGTTATTGGTTTATATAGTTTAGTTAAGTATAAATATAGTTGTTTTGTATCTATTAGAAAGCTGGGGAGCGTTATATAGATTAAACATTTTATTGTTTAGGTTATTTTGAAAGTTAAATTGTTGGAATATAAATATAAGGCGTGAGAGGTTTTATATTTAATGGTAACTCTGATTTATTTTGAATAGCATAATATGGCAATGTATTTATATCTTAGATTTTATTCGTAGAGGGGTTATCTTTTCATCCTCTATAACTATAAGCCGTAGGATGTTTATAGGTTTATTTTAGATACGTTTGTATCTTTTTTTGATAATAATTTTTAATTGTTTAAGGAGTATTATTTATGAAAAACATGTTGTTAGTCATGTTATCAGTTCTAATTTTTTCTAGTACAGGTTATTCAGAGTATTTAAAATCAGGGGACACTTTTAATTTAGTAAGACAAGCACCAGCTGATGAAACATTCTATAAAATGGGAGATCAGAGAAATACTTACGATCCCTATAACGATGAGAGTCATCCACTTCCTGGTGGTAGAGAGAAGTATAATGCAGCATATGCGTGGGGTGTGACAGAGATCGGTGATGAGATATGGTTTGGATCACTGAATACTGGTTGGTGTGGTTGGATGTCAACGCATTTACGTTTACCATTAATTGAAGCGGCGTTTAACTTTATAAACAGTAAACAGATTTGTGGATTAACTGAGGGAGAGCCTACACAACTTTTTATATATAATTTTAAGACCAACACATTAAAGGCTATTAATCCAGAGGGACAGATGTTTGATGGACAGAAGATGGATCTTCAGATATCTCCAAGTGGAGAGTATTATGGAGATTTATATAACAAAGCTAAAGGGTTGAATGTTCGTGCAGCAGGTAATCATAATGGTGTAGTATTTTTTGGAGCGTTAGAGTTTTACCAAGACGGAGCAACAAGAGTTGATCTTGTTCGTTTAATCGCCTTTGATGCTAAGCAGAAGAGATTTTTAGGATCACAAACATTTCCATACGATACAATAAGAAGATTAAATGTAGTTAATCATCCAGATGGCTCATCGGCATTATATACATTTTTAGGACCAGATACATCAACACAGCAGGGTGGTAAAGCTAAAAGTGCTATGTTACGTTGGGTAGGTAGTAAAGATAATCCATTTAAAGGTGGAGAAGATTTTGATGACGATGGTAGTGGAGATGGTTTTGAAATAGTTGGAGAGTTTCCTGCTACAGAAGGAGCAGGTGGAGAGTTTGTACAGACAGATGGTAGAGTGATAATGTCAACATGGGCAGGAACTCAAGAGTCTATTAATGCAAATGGGAACGATCCATCTTTAAAACCTAGTGCTGGAGCTTTATTTGTTACAAGTAAAATTCCTTCGGCTGGTTTTACAAAAACTAATAAAGCAACTTTTTATAAGATATTTGATAACGATGAATTTGAACCTGATCCTCTTGTTGCAAAAGGGTATGAGATGGGAGCTATGTCGATAGTTGGTGACTATCTATATTGGGGAACGATGCACGTTGGTACAAGTGCAGGATTTAGGTATTATCTTAAAGAATATCCTAATATAAATGAGTGTGATCCAAATTCAGGAATTCATCCAACTTTTCGGTTACCACTTTGTAAGAATAATTCAGATCAAGATGCAATATTTGCTAATCAGGTATTATTTAATTCATGGCGAGCAGCTTTTCTTTTTAGAACAGATATAACGGGTATAGATGATATTGTTGATGCTAAGTTGTCAGAACTTGGTAACTCTCCTAAGACAGAGATGTTATACGGTGAAGATGAGATGACTATATTAGATCCAGATTTTACTCCTTCTTGGAACAGTACAGAGAAGAAATATGATGATGTTAAATGGAAGACAGTTCCTAATCTTAAAGGTATGAAAGCGTTACATGGCAAGATGGGATTTGGTAATCTTATGAATGTTTATACATGGACAATGAGAGAGTATAACAACAAAATTTATATAGGTACATTTGATCTATCGGGTGGTATGGGAGATTATCTTAACACAGATTTTACTGAGGACTCAACATTAGAGACTACTACTGGCATAAAAAACTATGCAGGTATAAAGGCAGCAAGAGGCTGGGAAGAAGATGTTTTAATGAAGAAGTTATACGATTGGGCAAAGGGAGATAATGTAACATATAATGCGATTAAAGATGTTTCCTCTGCTGATTATTCGGGCAACTTTAAACATGGAGCTGATCTATTTGTTATAGAGAATACTGGAAAAAATGGTGGTGAGGTTAAGATTGTCACGATAGACGGTTTTAATAATGAAGGAAATAACGGTGTTCGTAACTCTGCTATAATGGATGGAAGATTAATTTTTGGTACATCAACATACTCTGCATTAGACGATGATGGAAGTGCAGGCAGTGATGGTAGTGTTAGTAAAGGTGGTTACGAGTATGTAGAAGTGATAGATGGATCATTACCAAAACCAAGTACACCAGATTCGGGAGGTTGTTCGATAGGTAATACCTCTGATCAAGGTTTGATAGTTTTACTTATGTCATTAATCGTTTGTATAGGTGTGAGATTAAGAAGACGTATCGGTAGTGGCAGTTCTGGAGGTACTAGATGAGCGTGTTTAAAGATATTAACGAGAAAAAAGTTTCAAGAAGAAGTTTCTTAAAAGGTATGAGTTTAGTCGCAGGTACAGCTGTTGCAGGTACAGCGGTTACTGGTTGTGGAGGTTTTACTAAAGAGGGTGAATTCATAGATGGTAGCCTTTCTACTCCTCCAAAAATTACAGGTGATATATTATATGGTGCAACCCCTCATAATTGTGGTGGAGGGTGTTTAAGTAAATATTATGTTGAGAACGGTGTAGTTAAAAAAATCGTTACTGATGAAAATAGACCAGACGGTGATGTGTTTTTAGGTAAAGCACAGTTACGTTCATGTATACGTTGTCGTTCAAGAAAAGAGTGGTGGTATCGTAAAGATAGATTAACTGTACCGTTAAAGCGTCCAGAAGGTGTTACAAGAGGCGATATTAAAAATTATGTTAGGATATCGTGGGATGATGCAATTAGTGAGATTGTTGCAAAACAGACAGCTGCACTTGAGGCATCGAATCACGATCCACGTACAGTTGTTGTTACTTATGGACTAGGGGATAGAACATTTCAAACAACATATCTAAAGAGAGGAGTTACTGGAAATTGTAAACATGGTACTGTACCATTTTCGCAAGATCTATCTTTTCCTCAGTGGATGTATACTAACTGGTTTGTTGATTATGAAGCACCATTACCATCTTTTTCACCTCTACGTTTTCAATATAGAACAGCAAACGGCAGAAAGGATATAGCTAATAGTGATCATCTTATATTATGGTCTATTAATCCAGCTGAAACAAGGTTCGGTATTAATACTTGTCAATATATAGATAGAGCAAGGGAGCTTAATCCTAACTTTAAAGTTACGGTTATAGATCCTAGATACACTTTAACGGCAGAGACGTACGGAGATGATTTTATAGCTCCAGTTGCAGGAACAGATGCAGCTTTAGTTCAAGCTATGGTATATCATATTTTAGAGAGTGCATGGGGTGTAGATGGTAACACTTGGAATAGTGATGAAGGTACAAACCTACTTATGCAAGCATGGAAAACAGTAAACGGTACTACCTCTCCAACAGCATTGGCAGAAGTAAATGTTGTCGATTATATCAATAAATATATGCACGGTTTTTTTGATAAACCAACAGTTGCATCGACTGATGTATATACGAAAGATTTAGGAGATATAATAGCATCAGATGGTAAAGCATATTGTGTTCCAGCTGGTGCTTCATTTTCTGCATACGTTTTTGGTGCTACAAAGTTATCACAAAATACAGAAGCATCAATTTATCCTGAAACAATCGGATATAATGTTAATAACGACGATCCTCTTTATAACAAGACAGTTCCATGTTACGGACAGGTAACAAAAACTCCAGAATGGGCAGAGAAGATAACAGGTGTAAAAGCCTCTAAAATTAGAGAGTTAGCTGAGATGTTATGTACTAAAAAAGTTACTACATGGCACGGTGCAGGTGTTCAGCGTCAAACAGAGGGAGAGCAGTTCTGTTGGGCGTTACCTATCCTACATACGTTAACTAATCAGTTCGGAGAGAGAGGTAAAAGTTACGGTTTCCCGATGGAGCTAGATGCTAACGTTGCAGGAACATCATTCTCATCAAACCCTATAAATAAAAGTTATATTCGTGATGGTAAGGCAGAGTCTATGCCTTTAGTACATATGGAGTCAATGAATCAATTATTTGATTATAGTAAGTTTACATTACAAGACACATTGTTTGGTGGTGGTGGCATTACTAATCCTCCACAAGATGGTCAAAGACTTGTACCGATGCTTGGAGCTTCTATGACGATGGCATCTCTACCAGTTTTCCTATGGGCAGATGCAGTTATTAATAGTGGTAAAGCTAAATCTAAATGGAACTCAGGCAAGATTAAAAATGCTACAAGTGGTAATGCTAAAACAAAAATTGTTTATAGTTTAGGTGGAAACTCTGTAACTCAAGCAGCGAATACTCATTACGCTACAGAAGCGTTAAGTCAAGAGGATATAACCTTTATTGCGTGTGATATTTTTATGACACCTACTGTTCAGTTAGCAGATTATATTCTACCTGCAAAAGCAGCAGGAGAGAAGTGGGGAGTTACAGATAGTTGGTTAAGTTCAGAGTCTGTTATTATGCAACCAGTGAGTGAACCTCCTAGTGATGAGGTATTAGATGAGTTTGAAATAGGCAGACGTTTTGCAGTAGCGTTCGGTAATGAGCAAGGATATAAAACAGTTATTTCTGCTGATAAATCTGAAGTAGTTGTAAATAATGAAGAGGAGTACGCTGAATATATATGGAAAGAATTTCATAAATCTCATGCTGCGTATCAAAATGCTGCAGTACTTAATTTTACATTTGAAGATTTTAAGAGGAAAGGGTATTTTTCTGCAAGAGAAGCTTATGGAAGTAATCCACAGTTAGCAGGTTTTACAGTTGATGTTATAGCAAGAGAGTTTTTTAAACAAGATCCTGCTGGTTCAACATTAGCTATGTTTACAGGAATGAATGGGTTAAAAATCCCACCTTTAATGACGGCTACTGGTAAAGTTGAGGCATACTGTCAAGCTATGGTTGAAGAGTATGAAGCATCGACTAATAATATCGATAATGTAACCGCAAATAGTGATGGTTCAAAAAAATTACTTAATAGTGGAGCGATATACACTAAGGGGACAAACTCTACGGATACAACTAATAATGTAAAAAGAAGGTTTGTTTATCCAGTGCCTATGTTTATACCATCTATTGAGGGAAGGTACGCTGATGATACTCATCCTAATCCATTAAATCTTGGTAGTGAGTATAAATTTATCGCACAGTCGTTTCATGAGAAATCAAGAGTACATTCAACATTAAACAATGTTGCATATTTGAATGAACTGTATAAAAAAGATAAAGATGGTAAATCAACATTTATCTCACCAGATAGAAGTGTTACTGATGGTGTATGGGATGAAGGGATTTATGAGCCAGTATATCTTAATAATAAACACGCTGAAGAGTATGGACTTGTAACAGGAGATATTGTTCAAGTTGAAAGCAGTTACGGAAAGCTACAAGGTTCAGTTATTTTAACTAACAGAATAGCACCATTTTCTGTAGGTATTGCGTCAGGCTCATGGAATATGTTTACAGGTACAGACAATGTAGATGTTGGAGGATGTGTAAATACTTTATATGCAGGCAGACCATCACGCATAGGGTTTGGTATGACTCTAGGTAATGATGTAAGAGTTAAAATTAGTAGAGTGAGGAAAGCATAATGAGTAACCAAAAATATTTCTATTTCGATCAAACACTTTGCTTTGGTTGTGAAGCTTGTGTGGTTGCATGTAAAGATTGGAACGATGTTAAGCCAGGTACAGCATCTTATAGAAGAAAAGTAACTACTGAAAATGGTGATTACCCAAGTGTTAAAATACATAACGCCTTAGTTAGTTGTTATCATTGTGAAGAGCCTTTATGTATTGATGTTTGCCCTATGATTGCGATTACTAAAATGGAAGATACTGGAGCTGTAATAGTTGATCGAGAGAAATGTATTTCTTGTAAATCATGTAAAGGTATGTGTCCGTATAGCGCACCACAATTTGATGATAGTGTGGCTGATCCTAAGATGCAAAAATGCACGATGTGTTGGGATAGACTTAATGATGATACATGGAATATTTATCAGCAAGTTCCAGTTTGTGTAGCCTCATGTGTTCAACGTGCTATCAAGTTTGGCACTAAGGAAGAGTTGATGGAAGCAGGAATTGATATCGATAATGCAGAAAAATCTATCGTAGGATATGAGCATGATGCTAAATTAAATCCATCGGTAAGGTTCAAAAGAAAGGCGTAATTGTGAGTATATATAGTAGAAGATGATAGGAGTGAACGATTATCTTCTACTATTATTTTTATATTATTAAGATGTGATTAATAGATAATTGTTTGTATGATTGATAATATTAGATTGATATGTATTATTGTTGTATAATTAAGTTCTGTATTAAGTTGTAAAGAGGAAAATAATATTGTTACATAAAGCAAGATTCAATATTTTAAAGACGTTAGCAGATATTTTTTTAGATAATCCATCTGTAGATGATGTGCATAGATTAAAGGGTTTCATAGGAAATATTGTAGAATCATTTGAAGAGGATTCAGCTATTTCAAGAGGTTATATATTATTGTCAGAAAGTTTAGAGAACTATAGTGAAGCAGATTTTAGTAAAGAGACAACAGGATTGTTTTATATAGGGACAACATCTATCGGTCGCACAGCATCATATTATTTATCGCCAAAGAAGATAAATAAACAAGAAGCGTGGGAGGGTGCTTTATCGTTTTATAGGAATAATAATTTTGAGCCTAAAAATCGTTTATTGCACCATGAAGATTCGATAGGTACAGAGTTACTTTTTCTTGCAGCAACGACTGAAAAAATTTTATCGCTAGAAGATGAGAGTGAGATGGAGAAGATATTAAATCTTCAACAGACATTTTATAATGATCATGTTTTCACATGGCTAGATTTATTTTGTACAACTCTCTATAATGATTCACGAGATGGTGGAGTGTATAAAGGTATTTCGTTAATACTTAGAGATTACTTAAAAGTAGATAACGATTTATTGTAGTTGATGACACTATTTTAGATTAATTCATATTATTTTGAGTATATTTATAGAAGCTATTATATTGCGGATATAATAGTGGATTAACAGGTCTGATTTTTAGTTCAATTCTCCCTTTTTTATATTATGTGTGGAGTATAAAAACATACTGCACACATTTTTTTGTGCCAAAAATTAAGAGAGGTATTCAGTCTATGTATTATCTAGGCTATAAGCTTCTGATTAACAGTTTGTATATGTATAGATCAGTTTTTCTTTTCGATAACTCTTTAGATGATTTATATGTAAGATATTCATAATGATCTAATAATTCAACATATATAGGTATTTGTATTGAAGACGTTTTGCAACTTTTAATAGACGTCTTCATGGCTTATACACTAAAGATTTTTTAGAGTATTGACAAATGTGTGATAATAGATGATTATAGTTAGCTATCTGATCTGAAACGAGCTTGAGCGATATTAGTCTATCTGATATTTGTTTTACGGCTTGTAACTTGTTTAGATACGCAACACGCAAACATAGAAACACTTGCCGAAGTGGCGGAATGGTAGACGCTGTGGACTCAAAATCCACCGCCAGAAATGGTGTAGGGGTTCGAGTCCCCTCTTCGGTATAACTTTCTTACTCAAAAAAAAATCTTTATAATAACAAGCGTTGTAATTTCATTACTCACATTAATTATAGTGGTTATAAAATAAAAAATAAATTAATACTAATTAACCTTTATTGCTTGCTTTACATCCAATTTAAACTAGAATTTATTTTGGAGTAAAAACCCTTGCAGAAGAATTTTAAAAGAATTATAATAAAAAGAGAGGTATTCAATATGAAAAAACTTGCAGGATTAGTAATTAACGAAGATGCTTATTTAAGCAAAGAAGAAGACATTCTTGTTATTAAAGTACAAGCATCTCAAAGGGTTAAAAATATGAGTCTTGAAGAAAGGGAAGAGTTCTGGGAAAAACTGCCGACACTTAGAATGTTTGCTGATTGTGAATTCATGTTCGATGGTGCAGAAGAGTACTATAAGAGTGAAGAAAAGAATATTAAGCTAATTAAAGAGAGAGCGTGGGAAGTATATGAAGAACTCATTTAAACAGCAGTTCAAGTACTTAACAACAGCAGTAACGATTGCAATAACTGAAAAACAACTGCGATACTTATTTTTACAATTGAGTGTCATTAGGAGAGCTATTAATAGTTTGAACTTCTTTTCTCATCATTATAAATGCTATAAAAGATAAAACTGCTTGTATTAATGTGAAGAAAAAATAGCTCGGAAATAGAGACATAGCAATGATGTACATAACCCCACCTATTAAAGCTAAGATCTTGTTATTGAAGCCCCATCCAAGTCCGTTAAATAGTACAGCAAAACATACTACTACGAAATATGTACGCACCATATAGAATATACCTGCATTAAATATTTCTTGTATAATACCCTCTGATGGAGAAAGAAGACTCATCATTAAAAATGTTAAAACAACAGTAAGAAGTAGTCCTAAAATTAAAGAGAGTAATAATAATTTATTTTTTTTCATTACACATTATACGATATTTTAATAGATAGTCTATATTTATTTCGATTTTTCAGGTCAAATTTTATCGTAGTGATATCAATAGAAATTTTTGCAAAGACTTCAAATAAGCGTTGTTAAGAAGATCAAATTATCATACTGTAAAAGCGTGATAATTACAGTAATTAAAATATACGTAATAAGTATTGTATTAATTATAATAAGGTGTTACTATTTAATCTAATTGCATATGGTTTAGCTGGGAGACGATTATGATAAAAAATAAATTATTATGTTTTGGTATAGTTATGGTTATAACTATTTGTTTTAATGGAAGCGTGTTTGCAGCAAGTGGGTTTGTTTTTAAGCCTCTTGTAGGCTATAACGCTTCGATATTAGATCGTTACGATCATAATATCTCAGAGGGAAGCACAACTGCTAGATTAGGTTATCAATTTGCTAGTTCAAATACTGCAGGTTTTACTTTATTTTTCGATGTTGGTTACGCTTTGAATGTTCAATTAAAACGTAATAATTATAATCACAATAGTGATACAGATAAAAAAAGAAAAGCACTTTTAACACATAACTATGTTCTTGGTTTAATGCCTACAGTAAATATAGGTAACTTCTCAATCGGTATCGGTGGAGGAGTAAAAGTTCCATTTGCAACAACTGATATTACTTTTACACCAAATAGTACAGATAGAACAACAACTTTAACAGGAGTAACATCTTCGGATGGTGACTATCGTTTTACTCCATATGCAAAATTTGTTGTAGATTACTCTTTATATGTTGGTAGCAATGTAGCGTTTGTTATAGCTGCCGATTTCACTTATGATTTTCAACTGGAATATTATTTACCAACGCATACTAACCCAGAGAATTTTAATATTGGCTTACAGCTTGGTATGAAGTTCGGTAAAAAAGTAGATAATCGTGAGTATGCTAAAGCAGGTACTAAGCAGAAGGTAGTTAAAGAGAGAAAACAGAAAGTAATTAAAGCTAAACAAGAGAATAATGTTGAGCCAACACAAGTAGTAGCTCCTAAACAAGCTGTAACACCTGTAGCTCCTCAGTCTCAGAATATTGTAATTGATATTAA
>CAMRDM010000077.1 GCA_947041225.1 uncultured Deferribacteraceae bacterium
ACAGAAATATGAACAGCCGATCATATAATCAATTGTCAACTCTTGAGCTGTCATAAGTTTTGATTCTTGATTTAAGCACCAATCATCAATATCATACAGTTTCGATAACCACTTTTTATGCAACTTATAAAACGCTTCATTATCGTTAATATCGTAATCAGCAACAACTTTTTGAACCTCTTTTTCGATATCAAATAGCTTGATAAAATACTTAATCTGTTCCACACTCACCTCTGTTTTAACATGTTATATCTAAAAACATTAACGCTCGCCCCATGTAATTTTATCAAAAACCTCTTCTGTGAAATCTCCAAATGAATATTTGAACGTCGCATAAGAGGAGATAAACGAACTACCACCAAACTGTTGTTCAATAGTAAAATAATCACCCTTTACTGCAATACCCATATAACCTTGAGCTGGACTATTGCTACCAATCGGGATAGTTGTTATCTCAGCAACTTCTGTATATCCACCACTTTTATTTTCTTTCAACAGTATTATAGGCTCGCCTATATTTACATCTTCCATCGTTAATTTTTTCTTAGTCAAAACCAATATAAGATAATCCCTTGAAATATATGTTAAATCTTTAATACGATAATCGCTTTGAACAAATTTACTTGATAACTCCGATCTAACTTTCATATCTTTTACAAGTTCTAAAACCTCTTTCACTTTCTCTTCTGCTAATTTTGCAGCGTTTGTTCTGCCTGCATTAATATCTGCACCATACTCAATTAAATATTTTACAGTTTCAAAATGTCCACCATGTATAGCCATCATTAAAGCTGTATCGCCCCTCTTATTAAACTCATCAAGCTTAGCTCTATAATTTAATAAAAATTTAACTACCTCTAAATGTCCATTCTCTGAAGCCGCCATTAATGCAGTATGACTATAAAATGAATTGCTATAATTAACAGATTTCATATTTTCACTTACTAAATATTTCACAACTTCTAAATGTCCGCTGCTTGATGCATACATCAATAACGTCCACCCACCATACTCTTTATTCAAATCTATATCAGAATTCTTCTTTATAAAATCTTTTACCTGTTTCAGATCGCCTTTCTCTACATAACCTACAACTTTACTCTCAACTTCAACATCATCACTACTACTTTGAGCATTTGTAAAACCTACTGTACAGAACAGCATAAACATAACTAAAAATAATTTATCTAAAATATACACACGATTATTCATTATAGTTCCTCCAACTATTTTCAACTTACTATCGATCTAACTGAACTATACTATCAACAATACCACTACCAACAACTTTATCCCCTTCCATCACAAAAAACTTTGTAGAAGGTTGAAGTTTAGAGTAATCAACTCCTTCATACATAGGTACAACATTTACAGAAATCGCTTTATCAAATCTACACTCAACATCACTTTTAAAAGTAACACCTAGATATTCATCATCAGTATCAATCTTTAAATGTGGACGGTAATCTCCACTCGTCAAACATGGAGGCAACTTTCTTTTACCACTTAAAAAAGTTACTGAAACTAAAAAAATAATATCAAAACTCATCTATCTTCTCCATGTTTTACAGCTCTTAATCCATAAAGCGCATATCATCACACTCAACCTTTTCATATGAGGTTTCTAATATGTAAACAAGTGATTTATTCTCTAATAACTCTTCCTTGCTCATATCTGTAAAATCTATACCGTACCAATTGTATTGATCTATATCTGGAATAGCAACTAAACCTTTCATCACTAAAGTTATTCTCAACCTCTTCGTTTCCTTGCTCCACGCTACAATAGTAAGTGATGGTATTTCATAATAAACTAGAATTTTACTTCCCTCAATATCTGTCTTTCTTACTTTAACCTCTTCTGACTTAACCACTTCACAACGAGTGATGCTAGATATTAACTCCACTTTATCTTCTAAATAATCAAAACCTTTTAACATAATCGGTAATTGGTTTAATTGCTCTGCATTTGATAGAACAACTTCCCGTAATAACGACTCTCTAATATCTCCGATCAACTCTTCTCTAGTCATAACAATCTCCTTTTGTGCTTTTTACTTATTTTATGTTCTTAATTTATTTTTTTGATAATCCTTGCTTTCTCATATTCATCTAATTCATCAGTTGTAATATTTACAATCAACGCAGGAACTTTAACCGATTGGTTTAATACGTTTGTACGAAATTTATCTCTGTAACTATCGGTTGGTAGAGAGTTCAAATATTCGCACAATCTGTTACTTATATCCACTACCACTCCATCAATCTCAACACCTTCATACATCTATTCGCTTATGTTATATTTATAATAATTGATCTCATCATCAGATTTACAAACTTCATCTAAATGCTCTTATGTGTTTATTGTAAATGTAAGTTTACTGTATAGTATCCCTTTCAACATTTAGATAGTATCAAGAAATAGTATTAGATCGTTTATTTTGATTTTACTGTCCAGATTTGATAAACCACTTATTCGCAGTCTTGAAATCTTTTTTAACACCTCTACCACTTTGATACATAAATCCTAAATTGTACATAGCTATAGAGTACCCCTGCTCGGCTGATAATTTATACCATCTAAAAGCAGCCTCATCATCTTTTAAACAACCTCTACCTGATGCTGTCATTATACCCATATTATATTGAGCTTTCATATTGCCACGTTTTGCAGCCTCATAAAGCCAATTAACAGCCTCTTCATCACTCTGATATGCACCTTTACCTTGCTTATGCATAAACCCAATATTAAACTGTGCCTCAATATGTCCTGTTTGAGCTGCCTTATAATACCAGTCGTACGCTATATCTAAATTCTTCGCAGTCGTACCTTTACCTGATTTATATATCTCTCCTAGATAAAACATAGCCTCATACTCATCTTGTTCAGACGCTAGTTCAAAGAATGATTTAGCTTTATCAATATCTTGCTTAACACCTTGTCCAAAATAAAGTATAAACCCTATTATGAATAAAGATTTCGGATTATTAGTTCTCTTAACATCTTTAGAGAAACATTGTAACGCAAGTTCATAGTAGCCCTTATCAATAGCTCTTATGCCTAACTCATAAAAAGATTTCTCATTAGGTGATTTAAATAATGCCAAAATATATCCTCAATATAAAATAATAAATTTAAGTGTAACTCTCAGAATATTCATAATACAAACTTGTAAAACCAAGCCTTATTTATAGCTGTGAATTTTGTACACTTATAATATATAAACAGTCAAACTAACTACACTTCTTCTCGCCAAGCTCTATGAACCTGCCACGTTTCTTTGCATCAGAATCAAGTATCATAACCGATCTCGCCTTAATACCACTTGCATGAAACTCTTTACAGTATCTAGCTGCCATATCATCTCTTCTTGCACCGTTATTTCTAACATATATCCACACAGTCGGAGTTGCAGACTCTGATGCTTTCTCGATAGACTCTATCTCTTTATCGCTAATTCTAAACGACTCAAGATCTTTAGGGATATCTTTTTCAGGGTTCTCTTTTTCAACCCTATCAATATCTTCTTTTATCTGCTCTGTATCTATAACAAGTGGTCTATCTGCCTTAACTGCATCTGAAATAGATCGTTTATCTTCACCTTGTGATGAAACTTCTCTACCAACCGATCCGCCACCACTCATAGATTTGCCACCTTCAACACTTCCAAAAATAGTATCGTATACAACATATACTAAAAATATTAATACAAAAAATATTAATATCTTATACTCAACACGTATCCCTTTATTATTTTTACTAGGCATCTTATACTTCCCCTTAATATACCATATTCTATATTAATTATCTAACCTACTAGATTTATAAAAACTCGCACTCTTTATCATAGATGATCTAAGTTCAAACAGTTTTGATGATAAACTAACTTTAGCTCTATGAGGGTTTAATATACGTTTATATGTCCAATCAAGCGTTGACAAAATAGGTTCTTGATTTTTACGGATATCAATTAATGATAACTGTACAGTCTCATCAATAAATATATCCCTCTCATTCATAGATGAATATACTAACCGCTGTTTCTCGTTTGAAAAATTTATACCCTTACCTGATAGTTCCATAAAATTAGTATCATCAAGTGGATCAACACAATATTTTATATCAGCTATATTCTCATCTTTTAGATAGATCAATGTTGTAATATATTCACCGTTTGAATCAGTAAGCGTTACACTTCTGCATTCACCCGGGATAGTCGTCTTAATACTGTTATTTGATATCTTCATAATATATCTATCGTTCAACTCAGATAGTTTACATATTCCTCCAAGCGCAGGCGATCCCCAACCTGTCGCACCTCTTGTTCCAACACCGAACGATATATGATTAAGAACAGTGTCTTCATCTGCAAACTTTATCTGACTTATTATAGAATCAATATTGTACTCATCTAGATCGTTAGATAATATAATGTTAATATCCTCTGTGCCTAAACTCTCTTTTATCTTCTTATACGAACTAACTGCTAGATATGCTAAATCACCACTATCTATCCGTATCCCGATTTTATCCCAACTACTATTTTTGATTAGTAGTTCTTTATTCTCTCTAAAAACATCTATCGCATGTACTACACCAGACTCTAACGTATTTATCGTATCAACTAAAAGAGTTGGAGTTGTAGGGTTCGTTTTTATAAAGCTATCGAACGCCTCTCTTTCATTATCACTACTTTGAATAAACTCATGACCCATCGTGCCTGATACTGGTATTCCAAAACGATAGTTTGCCTCACAGTTACTAGTTGATACTACTCCTGAGTAGTAAGAGTACAGCGACGCTTTAAGAGAGTTTTGCGCACGTCTTCTACCAAACTCAAACAACGGCATAGATTTCGATACAGTTTTTATTCTGTTCCATTTCGTAGCAATGAGTGATGGAAAATTTAACTCGTGAAGAACAAAATCCTCGATCAATCTACTATCAAGTAATGATGCTCTAATTATAAGTATAGGTTCACTCGGAAAAACAATAGAATTTTCTGCAACTGAAAAAACTTCGACGTTCAGTTTATCTCTTGTTTTAATATAGTTAATGAACTCTTTTTTATAGTTACACCTTTCAAGATATTCAACTATATTTTTAAACGAAAACGAGTTAATCTTATTTATAAAGGCTACGATCCCTGCTACAACAACATACGATGCTGAAAAGGGAGGTACTCTATAAAAATAAGTTTTAACTGCTTTATCGTTATGTTTATTAGTAATAAAATCTGTCTGCGCCATAACAAGATGATACTCATCAAATGGAATAGTCTCGCTAGACAAATCATCATTACTTAAAATAGATATTAATGAAGTGTTTAAAAGCTTTTTTGAAAGTTTGTCTTCCATATATTTTATACCTGTTGAACCGTATTTTTGAGAATATTTTTGTTGACTATTATAGTTTGTTAGATATAATATTGCAAGTGATATTACTTTTGGCTAACATTATAATATTCACGACTAAAGTTTATTCTTTTTATTTCTTTTACTTAAATTTATATGTTAAAATAAATTATATTAATCAAAAACAACGAGGTGAAATCATGTTCATAGGAAAATTAATCAAAACTGACGAATTTGCTACTGAAAAGCACGTTCCTGCAATAGAAGTTCTTAAAAAAGATAACAATACATATACGGTTGAAGTAACTGTTGGAAAAGATATACCACATCCAAACACTACTGCTCATTTTATCAACTATGTATCATTATTTTTTAAATCTGATGATGCTACAGCTATTACTTCTTTAGGTAAAGCTGAGTTCTTAGCTCACGGGGAATCAGTTGAAGGTGCTGATAAAGGCTCTGCTCATACTGATAGCAGTGCAATCTTTAAAGTTACTTTAACTAAGCCTGGGAAATTAATTGCAGTAAGTTACTGTAATATCCACGGTTTATGGGAATCAGAATTAGCGATATAAATTTCTAAGTATTTTATTTGTATAAACTTATAGTCTCATAAAATAAAAGCGTAGCATCAAATTGATGTTACGCTTTTTATAATAATTAAATTTAATTAATACACAAAACAACTTATATTATGTCTGTCGTTTTACAATGTCTTATCCCTAACAGATCTAATCTATCCATCAAAGTTTTAGATAAACTTTCTGCACCTTTAACAGATGATGATGCGTCCGTTAAAACAACTAATTTAGATATATCAATAACATCAAAATCAATGATATCATTAATCGTATTAGCAACACAATGGCTTAACGCTTCTCCACCTATATAGATATTATCAGCTTGTGACATGCTAGCTAAAAGAATAGAGTTTCTACTTCCACTATCCTCATTTTCTGTCTTAACTTTATAGTTCGTATTAGAACTGTAATCTACCTCAGGTTTCATAGCAGAGTAATGCTCTGTATACGGATTAATGCCTTTAAAATAATAATTTATTTTCTCAATCTTAGATACAGCAAATAATTTAATAGCCTCATTTATATCTTCATTAATCGTAGCACCACGAGTTCCTGCTATGCAATGATACGGCCATATCGTAAGATTATATTTACCATCTTGCTCTAACTTTTTAATATAATATGTAGCCCACTCCATATGAGATGGATTTCTTGTTTTATATCTTCCTTCCGTAATATCATCAACATTGATTTCTGTAAAATCCTCTAACTCTTTATCGTTTTTATCTAACCAAAAAAGTTTATGGAAAATCTGATAATATTGATGAGTATCCATAGTTATAGATATCTCATCAATATGGTCAAACTTTTTTATAAATCTTGAAAGACGTTTCATATCCTCATCAGCATTTGGTACATATAAACTACCTTCTGGATTACAAAAATCGTACTGTGGATCAATAATAACAAGGTGATTGTAGTTCATTCTAACTCTCCTCAAGTATATCACTAATTTAAAGAACAACATTTAAGTAATAATATCAAAATCAATCAATAATATCAAACTTAATTAACATTTTTCATTTGCTACTTATTATAAATTACGGTGTATTTTGATTTTTTAAATCATTTGTCATTACATCAAACTCATCATCAATACTTTTATCTGTATTAGGTTTAATCGCATTGATAATAAATATCACAATGAAATTAGCTGTAAATCCAACCACAATTTCATAAAGATATGTGTTAAGTCCTAATAAATACCAGATCAACATAACAACCGTTCCTGTAACCATTCCTGCTAAAATTGAGTACCATGTGCTTCTCTTAGAGTATAACGACATTATCACAGCAGGACCAAATGATGAACCAAACCCACCCCATGCAAAAGTTACTAAGTTGAATATATTACTCTCTCTATTCATCGATAATGCAAATGCGATAACTGCAATAAATACAACTGCTATTCTGCTTACTAACAACAACCTTTCAGGTGATGCTTTCTTATTTATTATAGACGCATAAAAATCTTCAGTTAATGTTGATGATGATACAAGAAGCTGTGAATCAACAGTTGACATAATAGCCGCTAATATAGCCGCTAATAAAACCCCCGCTAAGATAGGATTAACAAGATCACGCACTAAAAATATTAGAACTTTCTCTTCATCACCTTTAGGTAAGGTATCGTAAAGTGGAATTGCAAATAAACCTACTAACACTGCTCCAACTAGAGATATTAATACCCACGACATCGCAATTCGTCTTGAACGTGGAAGAAGTTTGATTGATGCTACTGACATAAATCTTGTTAATATATGTGGCTGTCCAAAATATCCAAGCCCCCACGCTAATGACGATATCAATGATAACGCAATAAAAAAACTACTACTACCAGTTGGTAGGATATCTAATATTCCAGCTTTTAAATTAATTGCTAACTCAATCTGTGCTGGATCGATACTCATATATGCTATAACTGGTACAGCAACTATCGCAAAAACCATTAAAATCGCTTGAAAAAGATCTGTCCAACAAACAGCTAGAAAACCACCTAGTAATGTGTATAAGATCATAATCATCGTGCCGATAAATACTGCTACGATATAATCTATTGCAAAAACCGATTCAAAAAGTTTTCCAGCACTCACAAGTCCTGCTGCTGCATAAACTGTAAAAAATATAAGCACTATTATTGACGATATTAACTGTAATAACCCTGTCGGATCTTTAAACCTATTATGAAAAAAAGATGATAATGTTAATGAATTAGTCGATCCTGTATATAACCTTAATCTTGCTGATATTAAACGCCAATTAAAATATGTTCCAATAGCTAAACCAACCGCTATCCACGCTTGATTTAAACCTAGTAGATATACAGCACCCGGTAATCCCATCAACAACCAACCACTCATATCCGATGCTTGAGCTGATAAAGCTGTAACCCATGCCCCCATAGATCTTCCACCAAGAAGATAATCCTCTAATTTTTTAGACTTATTATAAAAATATCCACCTATTATAATCATCACAATAAGGTATAATACAAAAGTTATATAAGTACTTGTGTTCGACAACTGCATATCTATTACGCTCCCCATAAAACAATATTCTATCTATAAATCTATCTTAATTAAATTATATATAATTAATTATAGAACTATACGACCGTTACTATCAATCTCTAAAACGCACCACTGACATATTTATATAGTAGCGATGTGAATAGTAGAATAAAAACAGTTATAATCATATACTGAATAAATTTCTGTCCTTTAGCCATAGCCATCTTACTTCCTATAAATCCACCTGCCATATTACCAACGATAAGTGGTAAGCCTAATAGATAGATAATCTTTCCAGCTATTGCAAAAGTTATAAACGATCCGATCCCTGATGATAAATTGATAACTCTCGAAATAGCTGATGAATTCACTAAATTCATTCCTAAAAATGTGTAGAAAAAGAGAGTTAAAAATGTTCCCGTTCCAGGTCCAAAAAAACCATCATAGAAGCCTAATATGAAACTTATGATAGGAACTTTTATATATAGATCGTTATTAGTAAACTCATTTATCTCTGACTTTATCTTCTTCTTAGGGATAAAAACAACGATCGCTGTGAAAGGTAGTATCGCTAAAATAATTTTTGCGACTGTCTCCTCTTCAAACAGTAATATGCTATGAGTTCCAAGTATTGATCCGATTAACGCTCCTGCGACACCTATTAACGCTATCTTCCATATAATCTTACCCTTTCTAGCAAAATTGATAACAGCTGTTGATGTTCCAAAAATAGCAACAAACTTATTTGTGCCTAAAGCAAGTTGAGGAGTTATACCTACAAGAAGTAATGTTGGTGCTAAAATCAATCCACCACCACCTGCAACGGCATCTATAAAACCTGCAAAAAATGCAACAAAAGTTAATGCTATAACAATAAGATAAAAATAATCTGAACTAAGTATCGACTCCACAAGCATCCCTCTCCAATAGTAGGTGTTACTCATACATGATAATAAATATACTGAACTATTATACTATAACAGTATAGTAATATATTCAAGCACTCTTTCTAGCTACGTCAAAATAGTAGCTATTAAAAAACAGTAATCGATATACGATTATTAGTAAAATAAAATGAACAACATTACTCTATTATAACAACAAGTTACTTCTATAATAAAAAAAATCGACCAATAGATGATACTTTTTTCTTGATAACAACACAGTTTTTCTGTACCCTTTAAATATGAATGAAACAAAAATAGTAGATAAATTTAATAACCTAGTAGATTTTATAAAAGTGAGAGAATCAGCACTTGTCGCCTTCTCAGGAGGAGTTGATTCATCTCTACTTACTTATGCGTGCATGAGAGCTGGCATAAAGCTACTTGCTGTCAATTTTCACTCATATCTATATGACAAACAAGAACTATTAGATGCTATAAGTTTTCTTAAAAACTATAATATAAGCTATAATATTTTCCCTATTGATCCATTAAATGATATTGAAGAGATTAATACTAATCCTCAAAACAGATGTTATCTATGCAAAAAATACCTGTTTCGTGATCTTGATGAACTGAAATCAATAACCGATCTTAAATATATTTATGAAGGTTCTAATAAAGATGATATGAAGTCTCATCGACCCGGTATGGTCGCTCTTAAAGAGTACAATGTAATATCTCCTCTTGCGGAGCTTGAGTACAGCAAACAAGATGTTAGAGATGCTGCAAAACTGTATGGACTAGTTATGCACGACAAACCATCGCTTAGCTGTTTTATGACAAGATTTGAGTACGATAAAGAGATAACTGTTGGTATGATAAAAAAGATTAATGAAGCAGAGAGATCACTTATACTGATGGGATTGAAATCTGCTAGATGTAGAGTTCATGGAGATAATACTTTACTACGCATTGAGCTGAATAATGCAGATATGATTCAAGTTGTGCATACTCTTAAAGATGAGATATTAGTTACGTTGAATAAATTCGGATATAAACATATCTGTATCGATCTTGAAGGTTCAAGAAGTGGATCTATGGATGTGTAGATAAGACTTTACGGTTAGAGATTAATTATTTTACTTTTATTGATCTACTGTTATTGGATTTTGATGATTTTCGCTGTAATTGTATCTTTTAAAAAGTTATGTTTATAATTTCCTTGCACTCGCAACGGCTACAAAAAACATTATGCACTCGCAACGGCTACAAAAACATTACACACTTGCAACGGCTACAAAAACATTACGCACTCGCAACGGCTACAAAAAACATTACACACTCGCAATTACTACTAAAACATT
>CAMRDM010000078.1 GCA_947041225.1 uncultured Deferribacteraceae bacterium
TTAAAGTTTTGCAAACATACTCAACTTTTACTTAATGTCTAAACTTGCCACCACGTCCGATATTATCCTAAAGCTTGCAGAAATTATCTAACAATTTAAGTCCAACTTTCTGGCTTTTCTCTGGATGAAACTGTGTACCTAATATATTATTATACTCAATCGATGATACAAACTCTACTCCATAATCTGTTCGAGATGAAACATTTTTACTATCTTCAACATCAAAATGATATGAATGCACAAAATAGAAGTGAGAGTTATTATCTATACCGTTAAACAGTTTCGCACCCTCATTATATTTCACCATGTTCCAACCGATATGAGGTATCTTATATTTTTTTTCAAGTTCAAACTTCTCTACTTTTCCACCGATCAGTTCAAATCCTTTGTGTATGCCAAACTCGTTACCAGTATCTGCTAAAACTTGCATACCTATACATATTCCTAAAAAGTATCTCTCTTTAGATATAAACTCTTTGATTGAGTCGTATATATTTAAGTTTTTGAGATTACTTATACAATCGCCAAAAGTACCGTTTCCAGGCAACACTAATTTATCTGCATTTTCTATCAGTTTATAATCGTTCGTGATTGTTACATCATGTCCTAAATTCTTAAATGCTTTCTCGACAGATCTTAAATTGCTTGCACCATAATCTACTACTGTTATCATAATATTACTCTAAAACCCCTTTAGTTGATGCGAGATCGTTCGATACCACTTCTAACGCCATAGCTAAAGATTTAGCTAGAGATTTAAAAATCCCTTCAACGATGTGGTGAGAGTTTTTTCCGTAACGCATATTGATGTGTAGATTTATTTTTGCATTATTAGTAAACGCTGTGAAAAACTCTTCAACCAGTTCAATATCGAAATCGCCTATTTTAGTTGAGTTAAAAGTAGCATTAAATACAAGAAATGGTCTACCACCAAAATCAATAGCTGTTTCAAGTAACGCTTCATCCATCGGTAATATAGAGTAGCCGTAACGTCTAATACCGATTTTATCGCCTGCTGCCTCATAGAAAGCTTTACCGAGAAGAATACCTATATCTTCAACGATGTGATGATAATCGATATCTGTATCTCCAGTTGCTTTTACGTTTAATACAAACCCAGAGTGTAGAGATAAAAGGTTTAACATGTGATCTAAAAAAGGTACAGAAGTATCGATGTTTGCACTACCTTTTTCTAATGTTAATTCTAGTTTAATATCTGTTTCATTACTTTTTCTAACTTGGTTTGAATATCTTTTCATTGTTTTGTAACCTGCGTATTATTTTTTACTACTAATAAGTGGTTTAGTATCTATAGTTATTGTTATCTTGCATTTAAGCAATAATGATATTATAATACTAGTTTGACGAAAAGACAACAATATAAAAGGTGAAACTAGAAATATGTTTAAATCAATATTAGATAAGCTTTTTACTATCACTCCTGAGAAAATAGTGAAAAAACTTACTCCGAAGGTGTTAGAGATTAACGCTTATGAGGAATCTTTATTAGGATTATCATTAGACGAGCTTGAGAGCAAGGGCGAGTATTTTAAAGCTAAACTTGCAGCTGGCGAATCTCTAAACGATATTATGTGCGAAGTTTTCGCAGTTGTTAGAGAGATATCTAAGCGTACATTACAGATGAGACATTTTGATGTACAGTTAATCGGTGGTATAGTTCTACATTCAGGAAAGATATCGGAGATGAAAACAGGTGAGGGTAAAACTTTAGTTGCAACGTTAGCGTTATCGTTAAATGCGTTATCGGGTAACGGAGTACATCTTGTTACGGTGAACGATTATTTAGCTAAACGTGATGCGTTATGGATGTCTCCAATTTATCTATCGTTAGGATTATCGGTTGCTGTGATAGGTAGTAGTATATCTCTAGAGGTTGTTTGGGATAAGAAAGATGAGTTCACAACAACAACGAGAGAGATCGATCGTAAATCAGCTTATAACTGTGATATAGTATACGGTACAAATAGTGAGTTCGGTTTCGATTATCTTCGTGATAATATGCGTTACGATTACAGTCAATATGTTCAAAGAGGTTTAAATTTTGCGATGGTCGATGAGGTTGACTCGATATTAATTGATGAAGCAAGAACGCCGTTAATTATTTCAGGTCCGACTGGCGATACTCACGATCAGTATGTATCTATCAATGCGATTATTAAGGATTTACAACCAGAGATACATTATACGATTGAGGAGAAACGCAGACAGGCAAAACTTACCGAAGAAGGTATCAATGTTTGTGAAGCTCGTATGAATATAGATAATTTATATAATGCTGAAAATGTAAACAGTATACATTTTGTAAATAACGCTTTAAAAGCACACGCTATATTTAAGAAAGATGTAGATTATGTTGTAAACGATAATCAAGTTATTATTATCGATGAGTTTACAGGTAGAATGATGCAAGGTAGACGATACTCAGATGGACTTCATCAAGCATTAGAGGCTAAAGAGAATGTTAAGATCAATGAAGAAAATCAAACTTACGCATCAATAACATATCAGAACTATTTTAGAATGTATGAAAAGTTATCAGGAATGACAGGTACAGCGTTAACTGAAGCATCAGAGTTAAGACAGATTTACGGATTAGAAGTAATTCCAGTTCCAACTCATAAAAAGATGTTGCGTATGGATAATCCTGATCTTATATTTGCAACGATCAAAGAGAAGTATGAAGCGATATCAGAAGAGATTTTGAGAATTCATGAGAAAGGTCAACCTATATTAATAGGTACTGTATCGATTGAAAAATCAGAGTACATATCTAATTTTCTAAATAAGAAGGGTATTAAGCATAACGTCTTAAACGCTAAAAATCATGAGCATGAGTCGTCTATAATTAAAAATGCTGGACAGAAAGGGTCTATTACAATAGCTACAAACATGGCAGGTCGTGGAACAGATATTAAGTTAGGTGAAGGTGTTGAGACGATCGGTGGATTATATATTTTAGGTACAGAGCGACATGAATCAAGAAGAATAGATAATCAGTTAAGAGGTAGATCTGGTCGTCAAGGTGATAACGGAGAATCGAGATTTTTCTTATCTATGGATGATGATCTTCTTCGTATATTTGGAATGGATAAATTAAAAGGTTTTATGGCGAGATATAGTTCTCTTGAGGGAGAGCCATTATCACACTCTGTATTAAATAGAGCGATTGAAGGTGCACAGAAAAAAGTTGAGGCTATGCATTTTGAGATGCGTAAACATCTGCTTGAATACGATGATGTATCAAACAATCAACGTAAAGTTATCTACGATTTAAGAAAAGATATATTGATCGGAGAAAATTTAGAGAAGATTGTAATAGAGTTAGCAACAGAAACTTTATCTGCACTTGTAGAGGATTTCTCAGGTAGTAGAATTAATGATGAAGAGTTAGAAGAGTTTAAAACTGTTTTCCATAGAATATTTAATTACGATCTTGATGTGAACAAATTAAATAATAGAGATGTAATGAAATCTGTTCAAGATTTATCGTATGAGTTTTCATTAAAATTAACAGATAAGAAAGAAGAGTTAGGATCGCATTTTAAAGATTTAATAAGATACCTATTGATTAATAGTATAGATAGTAGATGGAAAGATCATCTATTACAGATGGATCATCTAAGAGACTCAGTAGGGCTTAGAGGATACGGACAGAAAGATCCATTAACAGAGTTTAAAAAAGAGGCATTTTCACTTTTTGCTGATATGTTGCATAGAATTAAAAAAGAGAGTATTAGACTTATCATGCACGTTAAGATCAGTCAAAACAGTAGTGAAGATGAGAACCGTATGAAGCAGTTAGAGAAAAATAATGCAGTTAAATTGAAAGAGAGTGCTGGTGCTGAAACCAGTCAACTAAGTCAAACGGGTAGATCGGGTAGAGCTTCAGGAAACGTTAAAAAAGTTGCACCTATTAGAAGAGTTGAACCTAAAGTTGGCAGAAATGATCCATGTCATTGTGGATCAGGTAAGAAATATAAGAATTGCCACGGGGCGTAGTTGGCGAGTTGGGTGCTAGTTGCTTAGTTGGTGCGAGTTGTTCAGTTAGTGTTAATAGTTTAATTGGTGCTAGTTGCTTAGTTGGGTGCTAATTGTTCAGTTAGTGTTAATAGTTTAATTGGTGCTAGTTGTTCAGTTAGTGTTAATAGTTTAATTGGTGCTAGTTGCTTAGTTGGGTGCTAGTTGTTCAGTTAGTGTTAATAGTTTAATTGGTGCTAATTACTCAATCTGTGCTAGTTGCAATATTAACTTAACAGATAACAACTTACGTATTATAGAGTAGAGCGTAACTTGTTTATTATATAGCAGTAAGATTACAATTATTTGATCTCAATAAATTTAAAGTAGGAATATTATGAAAAAGTTTATTTTATATATTTTTATCTCTCTTATGGTTACAACTAATTCATATGCGTTGACTGACGCTGAATATTTTCTTAGAAACATATCTAATATAAAAAGTATTAAAGCCAACTTTATTCAAGTGAATGAGATAGTAGATTTTGGTGAAGATATTTATGAAGGCAGTTTAACTATTATATCTAAAAAATATGCTTTATGGGATTATATTAAACCACAAGATAGTTGGTATCTTTTCTCACAAGATAAACTAGAGTATTACGACAGTTTAAATAGTCAGCTTGTAGTCTACAAAGATTTTTCAATATCAGAGAATGTTCTACTACAGATGTTAATGGACTTATCAATTATCAATAGCAAATTTAAAACGGTTGTAGTTGGGGATAAAATAACTCTTCATCCGATAGGTGATATAGGTGCAAAATATATCGAAATATTTATCAATGGTTCGTATATAAAATCTATCATAAGTTACGATTTTGATGGCAATAAGGTAGAGATCAAGTTTAGAGAAATGGTTTATAACGGTGATGTTGATGAAACGGTATTTAATAAAACTGTTCCAGACAATACCTCTGTTTTTGAATATTAGACTGGTATAGATTATGGCTGATAACAATTTCGATAAAGAAAAACTGATCTACGATTATCTAGCATTAAAATCAGTTAAAGGTATGACGGATACTTTAATCCACAACTTATTTATTAGTCGTAACACGATCAGTGGTGCATCAGGGTTGACATTTGAAGAGTTACAATCATACGGTTTATCGCCAACCATTGCAAAACGTATTATCACATCAGAGTACGATAAAAAGTTTATTGATCGTGAGTTAGAGTTATCATCTAAACATAAAGTTGAGATTGTTACATTAGAGGATGATAGATATCCTAAACTATTAAAAGAGATATCTTCTCCACCTCCGTATTTATATTGTAAAGGTGATGTGTCTTTATTGAATGCTACAACGATAGGTATTGTTGGTGCAAGAAAGTGTAGCAGAATATCTGAAGAGTTCACAAGAAAATTATCAGCAGATTTAGCGTCGATCGGATTTACTGTTGTATCGGGTTTTGCATTAGGTATAGATATCGTAGCACATCTAGGAGCAGTAAGTAGAGGATCAACTATAGCTGTACTAGGTTCTGGATATTTGAATATGTATCCTAAACAACATATCAAACATATAGATGCAGTTTTAGAGAACGGTTTATTTGTTACAGAGTTCTCATTAGAAGAGCCACCACTTGCTACAAACTTTCCAAGAAGAAACAGAATAATATCAGGTTTATCGCTAGGTATAACAGTTATAGAAGCATCACCTAGAAGTGGCTCATTAATAACTTGTAGATTTGCTGTTGAGCAAAATAGAGAAGTTTTTGCAGTACCTAATTTTCCATCATCATTTAACTCAGCTACAAACAAGTTAATCAAGGAAGGAGCGAAACTTGTTGAAAACTATCTTGACATATTGGAAGAATTAAAATATCTATTTGTAGATGATAGTTGTGTCAAAAAATCAGATATTATAAAAAATGATGATATACCTGTATTTAATAGTGCATTGAAACATAGTATATATAAGGTGATTATTTTAGGTGCACATGATATAGATTCGTTATGTTGTAGATTAAATATGCAGGTTATTGATGTTTTATCTGTTTTAACGGAACTTGAAATAGAAGGGTATATTTATAAAGATAAAGATCATAAATATTATAGTTGTGTATAATATTATGTTTATTTATTCATTGTTTAGCTGATATGTTTTGATAATTAACGATAGGTAAAGTGTATAATGAATTTAGTAATAGTTGAGTCACCAGCGAAAGCTCGGACGATTGAAAAGTATTTAGGTAGCGAGTATAAGGTAATTGCATCAGTTGGTCATATTATTGATCTCCCTGGTAGTGAACTGGGTGTTGATATTGATAACAATTTTGAACCTAAATATACTGTAATCGATGGTAAAGAGAAGATAATTAAACTTCTTAAATCTGAGGCGAAGAAAGCGGATAAAATCTTTCTAGCTCCCGATCCAGATCGTGAGGGAGAGGCTATTGCGTGGCATATTGCAAGTCAAGTTACTGGCAAGAATAAAGTAATTACACGAGTGTTATTTAATGAGATAACGAAGAAAGGTGTACTTGAAGGTATCAATAATCCTATTGATATAAATATTAATCGTGTGAACGCACAACAATCAAGAAGAATTTTAGATAGACTAGTTGGGTATTTAGTATCTCCATTATTATGGAAACCGTTAAAACCGGGGTTATCGGCAGGACGAGTTCAATCTGTTGCATTAAAGATGATCTGTGAGAGAGAAGATGAGATTGAGAAGTTTATAACTACTGAATCGTGGTCTATCGAGGGTGAGTTCACTGTATCTGAAAACGGGACAAAAGCTGGTGTTCTAAAAGCTAAGTTAGATAAGATTAAAGGTGCTAAAGCAAGCATTAGTAATGAAGAGGGTGCATTGGCTATCATATCTGATATGCCGAAAGATTTCAAGATTGCACAAGTTGATAAGAAAGAAGTTAAAGTATCTCCAAGTCCAGCATTTATCACATCGAGAATGCAACAGGAGGCTATTCGTAAGTTAAATTTCACAGCTAAAAAAACTATGATGATCGCTCAAAGTCTATATGAAGGGATAGAGTTAGGTGCTGATGGACATACAGGTTTAATCACTTATATGCGTACAGACTCAACGAGATTATCTCCTGATGCTATTGAAGAGGGAAGAAAATATATTGTTGATAGTTACGGTGAAAATTTTTACGGTGGCTATAAAGTAAAGAGTAAAAAATCAAACGCTAATGTTCAAGATGCGCATGAGGCAATTCGTCCAACATCTGTACATTTCACACCTGATAAAGTGAAGAAACATTTAACTGATGATCAATATAAATTATATAAACTTATATGGGAAAGGTTTGTATCAAGTTTAATGAGTAACGCTATATACGATCAAACATCGGTAACTATTTCTGGTGGTGTATACGATTTTAAAGTTGGTGGAAGAGTTTTAAAATTTGCAGGTTTTACAACTTTATATTCAGAGAGTGTAGAAGAAGATAGTAATGATGCAAACAGTGGCGAAGAGAGTGATAATAATAAAGGTACTATATCATTTGAAGTGAAAGAAGGTTCAGATGCTGTAGTTGATAAAGTTGATAAACATCAACATTTTACACAACCTCCAAAAAGATATACAGAGAGTTCTATTGTAAGAGTTTTAGAGAATGATGGAATAGGTAGACCTTCAACGTACGCTTCAATTATATCTACTATTATTGATAGAAATTATGTAGAGTTAAAGCAGAAGAAATTTTTTCCAACTGAGCTTGGAAGATTAGTTAATAGGTTATTAGTTTCTAATTTCTCTAAAGTATTCGATCAGAAATTTACTGCGTATATGGAGAGCGAGTTAGATAAAGTAGAAGAGGGTGTTGAGGATTGGAAAGATGTTCTTAAAAACTTCTATACAGATTTTAATAAAGAGTTATCTATTGTAAGTAACGATAAATTTTATAGTGATCTTCAAACATCTCTAAAGTGTCCAAAATGTAATGAGCATGATCTAACAATTAAGTATGGTAAGAACGGAGTTTTTCTTGCGTGTACAGATTATCCAACGTGTAAATTCACATCTAACTATGAGAGACAAGAGAGTGGTGAGATAGTTATAAAAGAGGATAGTAACGCAGCAAGTGTTGGTATAGATTGAGAGTTATGTGGTAAAGAGTTAGTGATGAAATCTACAAGATATGGAGATATAGTTGCTTGTTCTGGATATCCTGAATGTAAAAATATTAAGAACTTTATAAAGAAAGATGATGGCACTTTAAGGATAATTTCACAAGGTGAAAAAGTTGGAGATCCATGTCCGTTATGTGGTTCAGATATAATTGTTAAGGGTGGTAAGAACGGTATTTTTGCAGCTTGTTCAGCGTATCCAAAATGTAAACATACAGCGAACATTGTTTTAGAAGGTGATGTGCTACAAGCAGTTGAGGCTAAAGCCAATGCTGTTGTCCATACTGATGAGGTTTGTGATAAATGTGGTAAAGCTATGGTTGTTAAGAAAAGCAGAAGAGGACCATTTATTGCATGTTCAGGATATCCTGATTGCAAGAATACCAAGAGTATGAAAAAGTAGAAGTTTTACTTATAATAAATTATTAAATTCTAGGAGTAACTTATGAGTGAGAAAGAGTTATCAAGTATGGTGTCTGTAGATGAAGATAAAATTGATTTAAGTTTAGATTATATAAAGGATTGTATTGGCAGGAATGAGAATTTCACTATATTAAAAATCAGTGAAGTTGATAAGAGTATTGCTAATAAAGGTGCTATAGAAGAGATTGATTTAAAACTTCAATATATGTCAGTTCTTGAAGAGGATGCTAAATGTGAGTTAGATTTTAAAATACAGTTAGCACCTATGAGTTTCTTTGAGGACACGATCGGTTCATCTCTTTCACAAATAGGTTTAGATGAAAAGGATATAGCAAACGCTCTTAAAAAAGATACAGTTATAGTTATTGAAACTTCATTCAAAAACGATCCTTTAGAGGATTATCAAGTACAATTAAAATTATTAAATATACTTACACCTAAATCGATATTATTTTATGATCTTTCCTCATGTTCTGCAAGAAGTGGACGTTGGATGCGATATAATTCTAACTTTGATCTTCTACCATCTTTAGAGTATTTATATAATATCCATGCTGTACATGGCGAGAATGATATGGGTGATGATTATTGGTTTCACACACATGGACTTAATAGATTAGATTTACCAGAAGTTGAAGTTATAGGTATTAGCGATAAAGATATAGCGTACAATATAGGAACGCTTGTGAATACTGTTGCGAAATTGGTTATAGAAAATGGTATGCCACCTGCTGGAACGGTTTTTATGCCAGCAAAAGATTTAGATGTTACATTGAAGAAGTTTAAAGATGTTCAAAATTCATTTCCATTAGGTATATTAGGTAGTGGTGAAGATGATAGAGGAGATTTTCATTCAAGCGAAGCTGTTGTTATAGTACCTATGAAGAATAATAAACCAGTTGAGTACTCAGAGTATAAATCAGAGTTAACAGATCATCCAGTATTTATGTTTAGCAATTTTGAAACAAGTCTTATGCAACAGGCAGCGCGTGAAACAGTTGGTTATTTTACAGGGCTTTTTAATACTCATAAAAACAGTGAAGATTTTAGATTTATCTTGAAATTAGGATACACAGCAGATGAAGGTACAGCAGATGAAGGACAAGAGCATTTATGGTTTGAAGTAGAGGGTATAGATGAAGAGAACTTACTTTTCGATGCAGTATTATTGAATAAACCGTACGGCGATGTTGGAATGAAAGAGGGTGAAAGAGGTAAGCATGATTTTAGTAGACTTACCGATTGGCAGATAATGACTAGAACAGGTAGTTACACATCTGCAAACGTATACCTTCTTTTAAATGTGATGTAATTTAGTAGATATAATTATTTTAAATAATTTAATATAATATTGAGTGAGCTAGTTTATATAGATGAAGATTTATATTGCTAGCTCATTTTTTATATATGATTGTATTGTAAAAAGATGAAGATTAATTTACAAGAGATAGTAATAATTAGTAATAGCCGTAAATAACTAGGAATTATTAGTAACAAATCAACTAAGCAATTAATTAACTAAGTGATTAACTAACTAAGTAGCAACTAACTAAGTAGAAAATTAACTAACTAATTAACTAAGCAACTAACTAACTAAGTAGCAACTAACTAAGTAGAAAATTAACTAAGCAATTAATTAACTAAGTAGAAAATCAACTAACTAACTAAGTAGAAAATCAACTAAGCAATTAATTAACTAAGTAATTAATTAAGTAGAAAACTAACTAAGTGATTAACTAACTAAGCAACTAATCAACTAAGTAAGCAATCAACTAAGCAACTAATTAACTAACTAATCAACTAAGCAATTAATTAACTAAGTAGCAACTAACTAATTAACTAAGTAACTAATCAACTAAGTGATTAACTAACTAAGTAGCAACTAACTAACTAAGTGATTAACTAACTAAGTAGAAAATCAACTAAGCAACTAATTAACTAACTAATCAACTAAGCAATTAATTAACTAAGTAGCAACTAACTAATTAACTAAGTAACTAATCAACTAAGTGATTAACTAACTAAGTAGCAACTAACTAACTAGCAACTAACTAACTAAGTAGCAACTAACTAAGTAGAAAATTAACTAAGCAATTA
>CAMRDM010000079.1 GCA_947041225.1 uncultured Deferribacteraceae bacterium
TAAACTCTTTTAAATTATCTCTAAGAGTGTCTGATAAACTTAGACCAAAAACAGATATATATGGACCGTATAGAATACTATTTTTCTGAAGATTTATCAAGAGAGTGATAGATATAGCACCGTTCATAGATACCTTAACTCTCTCTTTTAGATCTTTAATATTTAATAAAGATTTTGAGAATGAATCTATATAAAGTTTCTCTAACTCGATTTTCTCTATCTCTATCAGTTCACCGTCGTTAAAAGATACTTTATCGCCAGTATCGATAATCAGTACAGATTTTTCATCTACTAAGTTATTATCTACTGCAATTTTTTTATGTCCTTGCAGATGCATATACTCACCGTGTATAGGTATGAGATAATCGGGACGTAATAATTTTATTAAAAATAATGTATCAGAACGTGATCCGTGTCCAGAAACATGAATAGAGTTATCACGATCAGAGTACACTTTTGCACCATATCTATATAACCTATTTTTAATTTCAATCAATCTATGTTCGTTACCGGGGATTACTCTTGATGAGAAGATAAATGAATCTGTATCACATACATTAATATTAATATAGTCGTCGTACGATATTTTATTCATAATAGACATTCTTTCACCTTGCGATCCAGTTGCCAATATAATAATCTTATTTTTATCGTAGTTTGCCATAGCTTTGCGTGTGATAACTCTACTATCATCAATTTTAATTTTAGATAACTGTTTTGCAAGTGCGATACTTCTAGTAAATGAACTACCTTCAATAACTATATATTTATCTGTTTCAGTTGCTATATCAAAAACTTGTTGAAGCCTATCTATATTAGATGTGAAGGTTGTAAAAAATACTCTACCCTCTGCATTTTTAATAATATCTGTTAGATTTTGTTTAATAAACTTTTCACTTTTAGTAAACCCACGAGATAGAACATTAGTAGAGTCGGCTATTAAACAGTTTAAACCTTGATTAGCGACATCTAAGAAAGGTTTAAGTTTAAACGGTGTACCGTTATACGGATTAAAATCAACTTTATAATCAGACACATGGAGGATAGTAAATCCATCATGCGATCTTAAATGTATAGCACCTGTTTCAGGTATAGAGTGGCTTATAGGGATAAACTCTATATCTATATCGGTTACAGATATCTTAGGTGTACTATCAAAATATATCTTATTTTTAACTTTTAGAGATGCACTTTCAAGTTTATGTTTAATAAGTTCAAATGTGTATCTTGTTGTTGCAACGGTTAAATCTTTATATCTTTCTATTAGATATTTTATAGCACCGATATGATCTTCATGTCCATGAGTTAAGACGCAGATCATATCTTTATGTTTAATATTTTCTAGATAGCTTAGATCGGGTATCTCTTTATCTATCCCGACGTTGTCGTCAAAAAATTTCACACCACAATCTATAATAACGGCAGATTTATCTGTTTCGTAAAGATAACAGTTCATACCTATTACACCTATTCCACCTAACGCCATAAATGATATTTTAGACATTTTAGTTTATACCTTTAGTTAAGAGTGCAACAGAGATTGAAGCTATACCCTCTTTTCTTCCAACAAACCCTAAATGTTCGGTGGTTGTTGCTTTTATTGTTACATCGTCAATATCTAACTGTAGAATTTTTGCGATAATCTCCCTCATCTCATATATATAAGGAGAGAGTTTCGGAAGTTGAGCGATTATGGTTGAGTCTATATTAGATATTTGATACCCTGCATCAGTTAATAGTTGGTAAGATTTTTCTAATAATATTTTTGAATTGATATTTTTATATTGTTGATCGTTATCAGGAAAGATCGATCCGATATCTTTACCGAGAGTAACACCAACTATACTATCTATGATAGAGTGTATTAAAACATCAGCGTCGCTATGTCCATTTAAACCTAGATTATACGGTATAGTTACTCCTCCGATAATAAGCGGTCTATTCTCTATAAAATCATGGACATCAAATCCTATTCCTACTTTAACTTTCATATTCCTCTATTCTATGGCTAAATATATAAATTTTCAATAAATAATTATTGAAATAGCAAAATAATTAATATAGAATTATAAGTTACTATTAATATAGTGGAGGTTTCAGATGGTTATAAGGTTTAAAGAGCTTGAAAAGAAGAGAATGGAGAAGCCTCGTGGTGGAACTGGGTTTGTAGATGCTGATGTATATAAAGATATTTTAAATATAGAAGGTAAGATCACAGCGTTCAATCATATGACGTTAGGAAATGGTTCATCTATCGGCTACCATCAACATATAAGTGATATGGAGATGTATCTTATTTTAGAAGGAAAAGCTAAATATAATAATAATGGTGAAGAGGTTTTTGTTGAAAAAGGCGATCTAACTTTCTGTAATAAGAATGAGTTTCATAGTATTGAAGCGATAGATGATAAAGGTGTACAATTTTTAGCAGTAATAATCGGCTAAGTTTACGAGTATTTATAGAGATTAGAAATTTGAGCGATTTTACGTTCAATCATATAAAATTATAAGAGGAAGTATTTAACATGGAAAGAACATTCGGAATTATTAAACCTGACGCAGTGAAAAACGGATTTAGTGGAAAGATTATTGATCGCATTGAATCAGAAGGTTTTAAAATTATCGGTATGAGAAAGATCTCTTTAAGCAAAGCAGATGCAGAGAATTTTTATTTAGTGCATAAAGAGAGACCATTTTACGGCGAGTTAGTATCATTTATGACATCAGGTGCAGTTGTTGTTCTATGTATGGAGAAAGATAACGCTGTTAAATCGTGGAGAGATCTTATGGGAGCTACAAACCCAGCTGATGCTGAGGCTAACACTCTTAGAAAATTATATGCAGAAAATATTGAAGCAAATGCAGTTCACGGATCAGATTCGTTAGAGAACGCTAAAATAGAGATAGAATTTTTCTTCTCAGATAAAGATCTAGTTGCTTAAGGATTAGGTTTAAATGAAATATATTAGTACACGAGGCGGTATAAAACCTATAGGTTTTGAAGAGGCGGTATTAATGGGTTTAGGATCAGATGGAGGATTAATTGTTCCATCTGTTATACCTAAATTAACCGACGATACTATCAATAATCTATCTAAGTTAAAATATAGCGATCTTGCTTTTCAGATAATAAAATTATACGCTCCAGATTACGATGAGGCATCATTAAAAGATGTTATTGATCGCAGTTACTCTGATAATTTTAGAGATGATAAAATTATCCCTATCTATGAGAGTAGCACGATAAAGATTGCAGAACTTTTTCATGGACCAACATTTGCATTCAAAGATATGGCGTTACAATTTCTGGGCAATCTTTTTGAAGATATTTTAATCAGACGAAACAGAACAGTTAATATTGTAGGAGCAACATCAGGAGATACAGGTTCAGCTGCGATCTACGGTATGATGGGTAAGAAGAATATTAATATATTTATACTTTTTCCAAACGGTTTAGTCTCACCAGTTCAAGAGATGCAGATGACATCGGTGCTAGATCAGAACGTTTATAATTTATCTGTAAACGGCAACTTTGATGATTGTCAAGATATAGTTAAGGCTATATTTAACGATACAGATTTTAAAGATAAATATAATCTAGGTGCTATAAACTCAATTAATTGGGCAAGAATTTTAGCACAAGTTGTTTACTATTTTTATATCTATTTTAATTCTGTAAGAAAGTTAGGTGATAAATTAAATGTTGTTGTACCAACAGGAAATTTTGGAAACATATTTGCACTTTATATCGCAAAACGTATGGGACTAAATATAGATAAAACTGTTCTTGCAACAAATAGTAACAACATACTTTCAAGAGCTATTAACGACGGCGATTATACGGTGTCAAACGTTGTACCGACACTATCTCCATCAATGGATATTCAGATAGCATCAAACTTTGAGAGATATTTATATTATCTATATGATGAGTCATCAGTAAAAGTTAATGATTTAATGAACGAACTTAAAAGTAGTGGCAAGTTAAATTTAGATGATAAAATGGATAAAATTAGGTTAGATTTCTCATCAACTTTTTCAACAGATAAAGAGATTTTATCTACTATCGGTTTATTTTATGGCAAGAATAAATATATAATTGATCCTCATACAGCATGTGGAGTGAACGCCTCTATAAAACTAGGTATAGATAATAATGATACAGTTGTTCTTGCAACGGCTCACCCAGCAAAATTTACTGAAGCTATAGAGAAAGAGCTTGATATAAAAGTTGATATTCCAAACGAGATAAAATCTTTATACGGTAAAGATAGAAAAGTTCAAGTAGTTGATAGTAGTATAGATCAGATTAAAAAAATCATTTCAACGACTGTAGATAAGGTTTAGTGAAAGATATTAATAAGAAAGTTTTAACATCAAGATACGATTACGATTTAGATAAAAATATCATCGCAAAATATCCGATGGATAGAAGAGATAATTCAAAGCTACTATATGTGGATAGATCTAACGGCGATTTAGTAGATTATATTTTTTCAGATATAGTAGATATGCTTGATAGCTCATATATGATAGTTGTGAACAACAGCAAAGTTATGAAAAGTAGAGTTCCTGCACGACGTGTAACTGGTGGCAAGACAGAGATATTTATTACAGATATTTTAAATGATAATGAAGCGTACGCTCTTCTAAAAGGTAAGTTTAAGGTTGATGATAAGGTTGAGATATCAGTAGGAGATTTATCGAGTAGCGACTTGCAGAGTGATGATTTCGCAGTAGTTAAATCATCTTTAGGCGAGGGTAGACATCATCTTGAATTTTCAAATACAGTAAGTTCTATAATGGATAAGTACGGCAAGATGCCGTTACCACCATATATTGATAGAGATGTTGATATCTCAGATGATAACAGATATCAGACGGTATACTCAAAACATCTAGGTTCATCAGCAGCACCAACGGCTGGACTACACTTTACGAGTGATTTAATAGATCGGTTATTGTGTAAAGGGATAGTGGTTGAAGAGATCACTTTAAATGTTGGTATAGGTACTTTTAGAGATATAAAGAGTGAGTATATAGACGATCATGTAATGCACAGAGAGAGTTACTCAATATCTGTTGAAAGTGCAAATAGAATTAACGCTCATAAACGTACAGGTGGCAAAGTTTTAGCAGTTGGCACAACGGTTGTTAGAACATTAGAATCATCGTGTGATGATAATGGGGAGCTGATACCAAGAGATAGTAGTAGCGATATTTTTATCAAAGAAGGGTATCAGTTTAAGATTGTAGATGCTATGATCACCAATTTTCATCTTCCAAAATCTACATTGTTAGCGTTAGTATCTGCTTTTGGTGGATATAATAACATTATGAAAGGGTACAAATATGCGATGAATAACGGCTATAGGTTTTTTAGTTACGGTGATGCAATGTTAATTTATTCATCAGATTTATAAGACAGCTTTTATAATACATTGCATTTTATTTTTGCTATGATATAATTAAGTTAATTTTTCTATATCTAGCGTGAGGATATTTATGTTAAACAAAGTTCTGTTGATAGATGATAGTGTTACCATTCACAGGGTTATAGATCTATCAATTGATCTTGAAAGACTATCATTAGTAAAAGTATTTAATAGAAAAGATGCAGAAGAGAAGCTTCAGAGCGATAAGTTCGACTATATTTTATTAGATAACAAGCTTGATGATATTCAAGTCAATAGTTTTATCAAAGAATTAAAGAGTAAATACCCTTCTACGAAATTAATTTTATTAGTAGGTGCATTCGATAAATTTTCTGAACAGGATTTAGTTAATACTGGTGCAGATGATTTTCTTGTCAAACCATTTGATTCAGAGACATTAAATTTCAAATTATCAGATACAACAGAAATTGTTGAAGATATCCCTACGCCTATTTATTTTCCTGAAGATACGAACGACATAGATAATATCGATGATGATGATTTTATTACAGATACAATAGGTGTTGATAATCTTGATGATATTATAGGTACATCTGATATTGAAAATATAGATGATATAGATGTTGATAAGATTTTAGATACTATAGATGATGATACCCTTGACTTACCAGAGTTAGATACTCTTGATTTATTAGCAGACAATGATACAGATATTATCTCTCATAAAGATATAGGCGATATAGATGATATAGATTTTAGTGCAATTGATGATGAGTTTGCAACAGGTGATGATATAGATTTATTAGATCTAAAATCAGATCTATTCGATAATTCGTTAGAGGGTATTGATGCAATCACAGACACCGATATCATAAGTAGCGATGATGTGTTAGGTGAGGTTGATGATCTTATGGGTGGTATCAATAATGATCACGTAGGTACAGATGATGAGTTCGTTAATAGTAACACATCTTACACAAATATATCTGATGATGCGTTCAAGGATATAGATTTACTACTAGGTGATTTCGATGAGAATTTTAGTACAGATAGCAACCCAGATGTTGATTTACTATCTATACCTACAGATACAAGTTCTGATGAAGCAGTTAAGGGCGATGATCTTATGGATAGAGTAGGGTTTATCTCTAATGATGTAGATGATGATCCAGTTCTTGATGATATTAACGAACAGTTAGAACATATAGATAATTTAGATATAGATACATTATCAGCTATCAGCGAGATAGAGAAAGATATCAACGATGTAGTTATAGATACAGATGATAGTGCAAGCACTGTTGAGAGTGTTGAGACTAAAGATGTTGGTATAGATTTTACTTTAGATGATATAGATGTCTCAGCTGTACCAGTTGAAAGAAGTACAGATCTGAATGTTGAAGATATTGAAGAGCTACATACAGAAAGTGGTATGGATAGTAAAGAGGCATCTATTATTAATGTTGCAGATGTTGAAGACCTTTCAGATTTGCATGCAGAAGCAGATCTACATACTGAGTCTGATATACATACTGAAAATGAAGTTGATAATTTAAATAAAGAGGTTTCATCAACTCTTTATGATGAAGTTATCGTTCCGACTTTAAATGAGTATGAGAAGAGATTTGATTCTATTCAGAGCAAAAATGCTAAGAAGAAATCTTATGAAGACTCTCTTTTAGATACAGAAGAGATATCATTTATTGATGATAAAACTCAATCTGACACATCAACAGATATCAACTTTAATATTTCAAAAGATGAGATATACTCTATACTTGCGAATTCATTATCGAAGAAGTTTTTACAAGAGTCTATAAAAGATATTTTATCTGATCATATAAAAGAGTTAGTAAGAGATGTTATTCCAACAATAGCAGAAAAATATATAAAAGAAGAAATAGAGAGATTAAAATCAGATGTATAAAGATCCAAAAAATTCAAATGATTATAAATCATCAGGCGTAGATATTCATGAAGGCAACAGGTTTGTCTCATTAATTAAAGATTCTGTATCAAAATCAAATATCAATGGTGTAATCGGTGGCATAGGTGGTTTTGCAGGACTATTTTCCTTAGGTGAATTTAAGTCTATGAAAGAGCCGGTATTAGTTTCTGGTACTGATGGTGTTGGCACAAAACTTAAAATAGCGATCGACTCTAAGATATACGATACAGTGGGTATTGATCTTGTTGCGATGTGTGTAAACGATATTATGGTTATCGGTGCGAAGCCGTTATTTTTTCTTGATTATATAGGTGTTGGTAAACTTGTCCCAGAAAGTATGAAGTCTATTGTTGATGGGATAACTGCTGGGTGTATAGAGTCTGAAATGGCGTTACTAGGTGGAGAAACTGCTGAGATGCCGGGTATGTATAAAGGCGATGATTTCGATCTTGCAGGTTTCGCAGTAGGTATAGTTGATAGAGATAAGATGATTGACGGTACAAAAATAAATATTGGCGATCGACTAATAGGTATAGGTTCATCAGGTTTTCATAGCAACGGATTTTCATTAATTCGTAAAATGTTATTAGATAATCTAAACCTACCACTTGATACAAAAGATTTTATTGAGGGCAAAACTTTAGCTGAGGCGTTACTTACTCCGACTAAGTTATATGTTAAACTTGTAACGTCGCTACTTTCATCTAATGTTAATATCAATGGAATGGTACATATAACTGGTGGCGGTTTCTATGAAAATATCCCTAGAGTTTTAGGCGACAATTTATCTGTAAAAATTAATCCAAGCAAAATCACTTTACCAGATGTGTATAAGAAGTTTTTATCTATCACAGATATCGCAAGCAGAGAGTTATATACAGTTTTCAATATGGGTGTAGGATACATTATTATAACTGATGAAAAAAGCAGTAAAGATGTTATTGATCAGGCGATATCGTTAGGTTATACAGCATCAGATATAGGCGAAGTAATAGCAGGCGATAAACAAGTTTATTTAGAGGGAATTGATTAATAGTATGAAAAAACGATTAGCTATTTTTTTATCAGGTAGAGGTTCAAACTTTATAAGTATCCATAAGAATATTTTATCGGGTGAAATTTCAAATGCAGAGATTGTTTTAGTCTTTTCAAATAATAAAAATGCAGAGGGTATTGTTTACGCACAGAACAATGATCTACCTATATTAATCATAGATCATAAAAATTTTGATGATAGAAAGAAATTTGATCGTTCGATTGTCGATGAACTTAGTTCGTATAATATAGATCTAATATGTTTAGCAGGATATATGCGTATTGTGTCAGAGATAATTATTGATAGTTATGTGAATAAGGTTATCAATATCCATCCATCACTTCTTCCATCATTCAAAGGTATGAACGCACAGCAACAGGCTATAGATTACGGAGTAAGATATTCGGGTTGCACAGTCCACTTTGTAGATCATGGTGTAGATACTGGTAAAATTATTTTACAAGATGTGGTAGAAGTAAATTCAGATGATGATTCAAGTTCACTATCTGAAAAAATATTAGCTAGAGAGCATATATTATATTGCAAGGCGATAGATTTATTTTGTAATGATAAATTAGTAATAGCTGGTGATAAAGTTATTGTAGAGTAATTTTTATTTATAGATTAGTGGCGAAATTATTACAGTAAAGTTTATAGTATATTTATAAATTATATAGATGATTATTTCTGTTAATATTGAAAGGTGTGACACGATGTTTTTGACAAGATATGTTTTTTTAATAACGATGATTTTATTGGTATCAACATCTTTAGGTTATTCTAAGGTGTCATTTAAGGAGAGTAAGTTGAAGAACGGAGTAATTCTACAAGAGTTTAAACGAGACTACACTCAAACTGTATCTATAATAGTATCAGTGAAGGGTGGAGTATTTAATGAAGATAATAAGAGTAACGGTATAACTAGCTTAATGACGAGATCGTGGTTAAGAAGTAGTAAACTTTTAGATAAAGCAGAATTTTTTGGTGCAAATATCGGAGCAGGAGTAACACATTATTCAACGGATATTGTTTTCTCAGCACCAACTAATGTAATGCAAGATTTAATGTCTGATTACAGTGATTTTATTTTAGATCCAAAAATAGATAAAGATATATTTCAGAGAGAGAAAGATTTTGTTGTAGAAGAGATTAAAACAAACGCTGATGATCCAAACACAGTAGCGTCTATAAGATTTGCAGAGGTTTCTAACAAAGGGTTACCGTATGCTATGCAAACATCAGGTACAGTAGATATTGTTGAAGGGTTAACGTACGATGATATTTTAAGTAGCAGAAAAGAGTTGATGAAAAATTCAGAGATAGTTGTAACGCTTGTTGGAAATTATAATAATAAAATTGTTAAAGAGCTTAAAGAAATTTTATCTAAGATTGATTCAACTGGTAAGTATGAGTATAAGTATGATGCAAGTGGTATCGAGTTTATTGATAGTAAAATTGAAGATAATGATACAAGAATTAAGCAGGCGAAATTATATATAGCGTATAAAGCACCAGCTGTGAATGATGATAATTATGTTGCTACAAAAGTTTTAACAGAACTTTTAGGTGGCGGAATGAGTTCAAGATATTTTACAGAGATCAGAAAAAATCTAGGATTTGCGTATTCGGTAGGTGCAGGTTATCCATCAAGAATATGTGAATCAAGATTTATAGTTATGGCAGGATTAGAGTATAAAAATATCGATAAAGCGATTGAGAAAATAGATGAGATACATTTGAATTTAGCAAAAACTGTAACAGATGAAGAGGTAGAGAAAGCGAAAAATGCGTTATTAGGATCGCTATTAATTTCATCTCAAACCAATTCAGATATAGCACGCAACAGATCATTTTATAATGTTTTATTAAACAGTAAAGATGGCTATGAAAAATTTCTTGAAGAAGTTAAAAAGATAGATAAGAAAGATATTTTAGAGGCTGCAAAAATCTTACAGCAAGATAGAGTAATTTATATTTTAAAACCATCTAAGTGATTTTAGGTTGGTTGTGTGTGTGTGTTGGGGGCTTAGGTATTGCGTATCGTTTAGATTATTTACAGAGCGAACTTGTCTATACGATTTATTGGCTTGCGTGAATAAGTGCTGTGTATAGTTTAGACTATTTACAGAGCGAACTTGTCTATACGATTTATTGGCTTGCGTGAATAAGTGTTGTGTATAGTTTAGACTATTTACAGAGCGAACTTGTCTATACGATTTATTGGTTT
>CAMRDM010000080.1 GCA_947041225.1 uncultured Deferribacteraceae bacterium
GAGTAGCAAGTTTAGGCGAGTAGCAAGTTTAGGCGAGTAGCAAGTTTAGGCGAGTAGCAAGTTTAGGCGAGTGGCAAGTTTAGGCGAGTAGCAAGTTTAGGCGAGTTGTTAGTTTAGGCGAGTAGTAAGTTTAGGCAGGTAGCAAGTTTAGGCAGGTAGCAAGTTTAGGCGAGTGGCAAGTTTAAGCGAGTGGCTGTGTTTACAGTTGTTTGTTTAGTTGGTGACGAGTTTAGGTTGGTATTTGTTTAAGTGATAGTAAGTCTAGATAGGTGTTTGTTTTACAAGTATTTATTTAGATAGCAGTTAGTTTTGATTAGAAGTTTATATTACGATATTTTATTTAAATTGAAGATAGCAGGTTGAAGAAGTAGGTTCATTAATTAGATAAGCTTGTATAATGAATAACTCCTACGGAAACTAATATATAATATATTTGGCAACCGTCATCTGTAAATTAGGGGGGATTTTTCCTTGAAGATGAAAAAAGAGCAGAAGATAGAGTTAGTAAAAGCGTTAGAAATTGATCTGGATAAGACGACTGGTTTAATCTTGACACATTACAAAGGTTTAACATATCTCCAGATGGACTCATTACGTCGCTCTATTAAAGAGAGTGGTTCAACGTATAGAGTTATAAAGAATACGCTTCTTTCAAAGGCGCTAGGCGCAAAGAATATAGATTTAAGCAGTATGCTTGTTGAACCCACAGCATGTATATTGATTGAGAAAGATTTTGCAGCGACTGCTAAGATTGTTAAGAAGTTTACTAAAGATCCAGAGATAGGTAAATTTCTTTCAATTAAAGGTGGATATTTTGATGGAACTATCGTTGACAGTGTAACTGTTGAGCGTATAGCTGATTTACCATCAAGAGACGAACTATTAGCAAGAGCATTAGGTTCATTATCATCTCCTGTTACGTCGTTTGTTACTCTACTTTCAAACATTCCAAGATCGTTATTAAATGTTTTAAATGCGCTTAAGGATAAGAAGTAGATTGTAGTTTTGTATGAGTGGTTTGTGTTATTAAAAGTTTAAAATTAAACTGTAAATATATTATATAATTTGGAGGCTATAATGGCTGTTACTAAAGACCAAGTGGTAGATTTTTTGAAGAATATGTCTGTTATTGAATTAGCAGATTTCGTGAAAGAGTTGGAAGAGATTTTTGGAGTATCTGCGGCTGCTCCTGCTGCTGCGGCTGTTGCTGCACCTGCTGGTGACGGTTCTGCACCTGCTGGCGAAAAAACTGATTTTGAAGTTGTTCTTCTTACATCAGGCGACCAGAAAGTTCAAGTTATTAAAGTTGTTCGTGAAATAACTCAACTTGGCTTAAAAGAAGCTAAAGCGTTAGTGGACGAAGCTCCAAAACCTATTAAATCAGGAATACCTAAAGAAGAAGCAGAAGCGATAGCTGCACAAGTAGCGGCTGTTGGTGGTACAACTGAAATTAAATAGTTCTTATAGATTTTATGATCTATAAAACTTAAGTATGTTAAAATTTTTACCTTGCAACTTTAATATAAATCAGTTTTGAACCGTATTTAAAGTTGTAAGGTATGAGTGTTTTTAAGCCAGTTTTCATAAACTGGTTTAAGTTTATTTGTTTATTTGAGTAACAAAATAATCATCCGAACAGGTGGATTTAGGATGCAAATTAGAAAAGCAACTATAGAAAGAGAGAATTTCTCTAAGATAAAGAAAATCATTGACCTACCAGATTTAATAGAAATCCAAAAGAAATCATACTCTGATTTTCTTCAATCTGGTAAAGAACCGTCAGCAAGAACTATAATGGGATTAGAAGAAGTTTTTAGGGAGATATTTCCTATATCTGATTTTAATGAAACGTCAATATTAGAGTATCTGAGTTATAAGATTGAGCCTCCAAAATATACTCCTAGGGAGTCGATGGATAGAAATACGAACTACGCTTCACCTTTGAAGGTTAAAGTTCGCTTAGTAAACTACGATGTAAGTGATGAAACTGACGAAAAAATAGCTTCATCTGCTATAGAGAGTGAAGTGTATCTATGTGATATACCTCTATTAACTGAGAGAGGAACATTTGTAATTAACGGTGTTGAGAGGGTTATTGTTAGTCAGCTTCACCGCTCACCTGGAATATTTTTTGAAGATATGACAGCCTCAAAAAGTATTATTGAGAAACATCTATATTCTGGAAGAATTATCCCTTATAGAGGTTCTTGGATAGATTTTGAGTTTGATACAAAAAACATCATGTATGTTAGAATAGATAAAAAGAAGAAAATTCTTGCAACTGTTCTACTTAAAGCGTTAGGTTTAACATCTCAAGATATTCTTGATACTTATTATGAAAAAGAAAAAGTAATTATCGAAAAAGGTAGATACTACAAAATATTTAATATAGACACAGCTTATGGACAAAAAATATCTATCGATATAGTTAATGATAAAGGCGAAGTTATAATTAAGGCTAATAATGCTGTAACTAAAGCTGGTAAACGTAAATTAGAGAAATCTGGTATAAAAAGATTTGAAGTAGCTGATATAGATTTATATGAGAGTTATTTAGCAAATGATATTATCGACTCTAACGGTGAAGTGTTAGCAGAGGCTAATGTTCAGTTAAGTGAGAGTGTTCTTGAGATTATTAACGAAAATAGTATCAAAGAGTTTGAAATACTATTTATAGATAAGCAAACATCAGACACATCGATAAGAGATATTTTAGCGATAGATAAAGTTAAAACGAGAGAAGAAGCGTTAATTGATATCTATAAGAAATTAAGACCTGGTGAACCTGCGACGAATGAACAAGCTTTACTTCAGTTCAACAACTTATTTTTCAATCATAAGCGTTACGATTTATCAAGAGTTGGTAGACTTAAGATTAATAAGCGTCTAGGTATTGAAACTCCTTCTGATGTTATAACATTAACTAAAGATGATATCGTTGAAACGATAAGAGTTTTAGAGCAGATCAGATTAGGTATTGAGAAGATTGATGATATCGATCACTTAGGACATAGACGTGTTAGAGCTGCTGGTGAGCAATTACAGAATCATATAAGAGTTGGTTTAGCGAGAATGGAGAAGACAGTTAAAGAACGTATGTCTATTCAGGATATGCAGGAAACAACTCCACAGGATCTATTAAATGCGAAACCGTTATCAGCATCAATAAAAGAATTTTTTGGTAGTTATCAGTTATCACAGTTTATGGATCAGAATAATCCATTATCAGAGATAACGCATAAAAGAAGATTATCAGCATTAGGGCCTGGTGGATTAAATAGAGATAGAGCAGGATTTGACGTTCGTGATGTTCATACATCGCACTACGGTAGAATATGTCCTATTGAGACTCCAGAGGGACCGAATATTGGACTTATCACATCGCTTACTACTTACGCTAAGATAAACGAGTTTGGCTTTATTGAAACTCCTTACCGTAAAGTTATAGATGGTAAAGTTAGTAATGAAATCGTTTACATGTATGCCTTAGAAGAGGAAGATTACTTTATTGCACAGGCGAATACAGTTCTTTCTGAGGACGGCAGTTTTGTAAGTAAATTAGTTGAGTGTCGCCATGCGAGTGAGACATTGATTGAAGAGTCGTCTAAGATGGATTATATGGATGTATCACCGATGCAGATCGTATCAGTATCTACGGCACTTATACCATTTTTAGAGCATGATGATGCAAACAGAGCGTTAATGGGATCGAACATGCAACGTCAAGCAGTTCCACTTATTAGAACAGATGCACCGATTGTTGGAACGGGATTAGAGCGTAAAGTAGCGCTTGATTCTGGATCAGCACTTATTGCTAAGAACGCTGGAGTGGTAGATTATGTTGATGCAGAAGGCGTAATTGTTAGGTATAATAAGAAAGATGGATCATTTGGTATAGATGTTTACGAGTTAGTTAAATATAAAAGATCGAACCAAGATACATGTATAAACTATAATGCGATCGTAACTGTTGGACAGAAAGTTAAAGCAGGCGATACATTAGCAGATGGTGCAGCAACAGATAGAGGAGAGTTAGCATTAGGACGTAATACAGTCGTGGCTTTTATGCCATGGATGGGTTACAACTATGAGGATTCTATTCTAGTATCAGAGAAACTTGTTAAAGAGGATGTTTTCACATCTATCCATATAGAAGTTTTTGATATTGATGCTAGGGACACAAAATTAGGTGCAGAGGAGATCACAGCTGAACTACCTAACGTATCAACGGAGGCTACTAGCCGTCTTGATGAGTCAGGTATTATCACAGTTGGAACGAAGGTTGCAGACGGTGATATATTAGTTGGTAAAGTTACTCCAAAGGGTGAGACACAAGCATCACCCGAAGAGAAACTTCTTCGTGCTATTTTCCAGGAGAAAGCGGGTGATGTTAAAGATGCGTCATTACGAGTTCCGTCAGGAATATCTGGTACAGTATTAGATGTGCAGGTAATGACAAGAAGAGATGTACAGAAAGATACAAGAACTGAATCGATTGAAAAAGATGAATTAAATAAAATTGAGACAGATCATAGAAGAGAGTTAAAAGCTTTAGAGAACGCTAGAGTTGATATAATGAAGAAATTATTTATCGGCAAAAAAGTTCTTAAAGATTCAGATGATATTAAATCTGGTACGGTTCTATCAGAAGATAGTATGAAAGGTTTAAATTTTGTATCGTTAAGCAGATTGAATGTAGAAGGTAAAGATGCAATCGATTTAGAGATACAGAAAATAAATGAACAGTACTTTGAAAGAATAGGCGAATCAGAAGATAAGTTAAAAGATAGACATCGTAAAATAGGTAAAGGTGATGAATTACCAGCTGGTGTATTAAAGTCAGTTAGAGTATTTGTAGCAATTCGTAGAAAGCTCTCTGTTGGTGATAAAATGGCAGGACGACACGGTAACAAAGGTGTTGTGTCTCGTATATTACCAGAAGAGGATATGCCGTATCTACCTGATGGTACTCCTGTAGAGCTTATATTAAATCCGTTATCAGTACCGTCACGTATGAACGTTGGACAGATATTAGAAACTCACTTAGGTTGGGCTGCAAGAGGATTGAATAAGTATGTTGCTACAGAGGTATTTAATGGAGCAAAAGAGGCAGATATTAAATCTATGTTAGTAGAAGCTGGATATCAATCAGATGGTCAAACTAAGTTATATGATGGTAGATCGGGCGATATGTTTGAGCAAGAAGTAACCGTAGGAATAATGTATATGCTTAAACTTCATCACCTTGTTGATACGAAGATACATGCAAGATCTACTGGTCCATACTCATTAGTTACTCAGCAACCGTTAGGTGGTAAAGCGCAGTTCGGTGGACAGAGATTAGGAGAGATGGAAGTGTGGGCATTAGAAGCGTACGGTGCAGCAAACGTCTTACAAGAGATGCTTACAGTTAAATCTGATGATGTTGAAGGAAGAACAGCGGTTTATGAATCGATCGTAAATGGTAACTTTACATTTACTCCATCTATGCCAGAGTCGTTTAACGTACTTATTAAAGAGTTACAAGGCTTAGTGTTAGATATTGATTTATTAACAGCAGACGATCTATTAGCAGAACAAGATTCTTTAGGAAGTGACGAAAATGAAAAATAAAGATGATTTATCATTAGCAATGCCGAATGATAGGCTGAAGAAGAAGCCATCAAATATTCCTGTTTTCTTTGATGCTATAAGAATAAAGATAGCGTCTCCAGATAAGGTACATTCATGGTCATCAGGCGAGGTAACGAAACCTGAAACCATAAATTATAGAACTTTCAAACCTGAAAGAGATGGCTTATTTTGTGCAAAAATATTCGGACCAGTTAAAGATTGGGAATGTTTATGTGGTAAATATAAGAGAATGAAACATAGAGGAATCATCTGTGAAAAATGTGGTGTTGAAGTTATTCAATCTAAAGTCCGCCGTTCAAGAATGGGACATATAGATCTTGCTTCACCTGTTTGCCATATATGGTTTTTCAAAGGTACTCCATCAAGAGTAGGGTCGATACTTAATTTATCTATTAAAGATATTGAGAGAGTTGCCTATTTTGAGTCATACATAGTAACAGATGCGAAAAACACTTCATTAAAAGAGGGAGAGATCCTTTCAGATGAAGCGTATCGTAAAGCTCAAGAAGATTTTGGACATACAAGTTTCATCGCAAGAATTGGTGCTGAAGCTTTAAAAGATCTTCTTAAAAAAGTAGATCTTGATCTGTTACTTGCAGAGTTGAAAATCGATCTTAGAGAGACTACATCTGTACAAAAAAGATTAAAACTTGCAAAAAGATTAAGAGTTGTAGAGGCTTTTAGAAAGTCGAAAAATAAACCTGAGTGGATGATATTAGATGTTATCCCTGTAATACCACCAGAGCTTAGACCGTTAGTTCCACTTGATGGTGGTAGATTTGCAACATCAGATCTAAACGATCTATATAGAAGAGTTATAAACAGAAACAATAGATTGAAAAAGTTGATAGAATTAACTTCACCTGAGATCATCGTTAGAAACGAGAAGAGAATGCTTCAAGAAGCAGTTGATGCTCTATTTGATAACGGACGTCGTGGTAGAGTTATTAGATCATCTAACAAAAGACCGCTTAAATCTTTATCAGATATGATTAAAGGTAAGAACGGTAGATTTAGACAGAACCTTTTAGGTAAACGTGTAGATTATTCAGGACGTTCGGTTATCGTTGCAGGACCTCATTTAAAGATGAACCAGTGTGGATTACCTAAACTTATGGCGTTAGAGTTATTTAAACCTTTCTTATACTATAAGTTAGAGAAAGAACATATGATCGCATCAACTGTTAAACAAGCTAAAAAAATGGTTGAAGAGAGACGTGATGAGGTATGGGATATTTTAGAGGAAGTTATCAAAGAACATCCGGTACTATTAAACCGTGCACCGACACTTCACAGACTTGGTATACAAGCGTTTGAACCTTTATTAATTGAGGGTAAAGCTATCCAACTTCATCCACTTGTTTGTCCAGCGTTCAACGCCGATTTTGATGGAGATCAGATGGCTGTACATGTACCGTTATCGTTTGAGGCTCAATTAGAGGCTAGAACTTTAATGCTTGCACCGTACAACATTTTATCACCTGCAAACGGACATCCGTTAGCTGTTCCAACACAGGATATGGTTTTAGGTATTTACTACCTAACACGTTCTATGAGAAACGGTAAAGGTGCTGGTAAGATTTACTCATCATCAGATGAAGTTATTATCGCTATAGATCACGGTAAGTTAGATATTTACTCAGAGATCAAAGTTAGAATTAACGAGAAGATCTACGATACATCAGCTGGACGAGTTATACTTTACGGTATCGTTCCAGACAGTATTGAGTTTGACACAGTTAATAAAGTTTTAGGTAAGAAAGAGTTAGTTAAATTAGTAGATCACATATATAAAAAACTAGGTAACTGGCATTCGGTTACATTCTTAGATAATCTTAAAGATTTAGGGTTTAGATACTCTACAAAAGCTGGATACTCTATCTGTCTTGATGATATGATTATCCCTGAGTCAAAATCAGGTTTAGTTGAGGAAGCAAATCAGAAAGTTAGAGAGATTGAGGAACATTATCGTGAAGGTGCTTTAACAAAAGGTGAGCGATATAATCAGATTATTGATGTATGGTCTCTAACTAATGAATCGATCGCTGATGCGTTAATGAAGTCGATTGAAACGGTTGGTGGAGATGCGTCAAACGTTAATAAGAGAGATAAATTTTACAACAATCTTCATATCATGTCAGACTCTGGAGCAAGAGGATCGAAGGCTCAAATTGCACAGTTAGGTGGTATGAGAGGGTTGATGGCTAAACCATCTGGTGAGATTATTGAGACTCCTATTATTGCAAACTTTAGAGAAGGTTTAACCGTTTCTCAATACTTTATTTCAACACACGGTGCACGTAAAGGTCTAGCCGATACAGCGTTAAAAACAGCGAACTCTGGTTATTTAACTCGTAGACTTGTTGATGTTGCACAAGATATAATTATCTCTGAAGAGGATTGTGGAACTATTCGTGGTATTGAATTAACTCCATTATATCAAGGTTCTAATATAATTGAACCACTTGGAGAACGTATTTACGGTAGATTTATTCTTGATGATATTTACGATCCGATAACAGATGAATTAGTTGTATCAGCTAACAGTTATATATCTGAAGATGTAGTCGAATCATTAACTAAAGCAGGAATTGATAGAATAATGGTTAGATCTCCATTAACTTGCGATTCTAAATTTGGTATATGTAAAAAATGTTACGGACTTGATTTAGCTATTCGTAGAATGGTTGAGATCGGTGAAGCAACAGGAACAATCGCTGCACAATCGATCGGAGAGCCTGGAACTCAGTTAACGATGAGAACATTCCACGTTGGTGGTATCGCATCATCATCTGCAATTGAATCATCTATGACAGCAAAATTAGGTGGTAAAGTATTCTTTGAAGATTTAAAAGTAGTATTAAATAAGTCTGGTGAGTTAATTGTTCTTAATCGTAACGGTTCGTTATTTGTTAAAGATAACGACGGAAGGATTATAGAGCGTTACGGACCGGGATATGGTAATAGAATTAGAGTTCAAGAAGGTAGCACTGTTAAGCAAGGAGAATTACTTTACGAATGGGATCCACACGCATCTGTAATTGTTACAGAGTTTGAAGGAACGATCGCATTTGGAGAGTTAATTGAAGGAGATACTCTTAGAGAGGAGATCGATCCGATAACAGGCTTATCACAGAAAGTTGTAGTTGGTAATTTACGTGATAGACGTCAACCGAGATTATCTATTAAAGGTGAGAACAATAAAACTATACACAGCTATCCTATGCCTCCTGGAGCGAACATTGTTGTCGATGAGGGAGCGTTAGTACCAGCTGGTGAGATTATTGCGAAGATACCAAGAGAGGCTCAAAAGACAAAAGATATTACAGTTGGTCTACCTCGTGTTGCAGAGTTATTTGAAGCACGTAAACCTAAAGATCCAGCGGTAATAGCTGAAATTGAGGGGATAGTAACGATAGAACAATCTACTCGTGGTATGAGAAAAATCACTGTTACGAACGAACAAACTGGTGATAAAAAATCTTATAACATTAGTAACCAGAGATATATTAACGTTCACGAAGGTGATAGAGTTAAAGCTGGAGAGCAGTTGATTGATGGACATATTAATCCTCATGATAAGCTTGCAGTTCTAGGTGAAGAGGCGTTAGAGAAATATCTAGTTGATGAAATTCAAGTAGTGTATCGTAAGTCGGGGGTTTCTATCAACGATAAGCATATTGAAGTTATTGTACGTCAGATGCTTAAGAAGGTAGTTATCGATGAACCGGGTGATTCTGAATTTATGCAGAATGAAGAAGTTTATAAAACGGATTTCAAAGCAGTTCAGGCTCAACTATTAGAAGAGGGTAAACAGCCTCCATCTGGTAGAACGATATTACAAGGTATTACAAAAGCTGCTTTAAACACAGAAAGTTTTATCTCTGCAGCATCATTCCAAGAGACAACAAGAGTCTTAACGGACGCTGCGTGTTCAGGTAAAATGGATAAACTTAGAGGACTTAAGGAGAATGTTATTATGGGTAAACTTATTCCAGCAGGAACGGGTTCTAAACATATTTCTTCTAAAAAATATCAGTTCACTAAACCGTAGATAATTTTTAAAATTATATAAAGTATTGTATGTAGAGAGAGGGTAGATTATCCTCTCTCTTTTTTTGTAGATTGATTGGTGTACTATAGTGTGATTGAATAGATAGACAGTTTAATATATAATGGTTTCATTACAGATATGGAGAAGATTTTATGACTATGATAGAAGCGTTGAATGAAGAGATAGGAAAATCAAAATCAGAGATTATTGTGCTACCCGTTGATAGTGAGAAAGTAGAGAAAGCAAAATCTATTTATCAGTTAGATGATAAAAGTTCTTTAGGTGAAATTGTTACTTTAACAGGTGGTATTATATGTGATAAATGGGTGAGGATATTTGGTAGTGGTGAGATAGATTTTGTAGAGAAAAATGAGTTCTTAAAACCGTACGGCATGATCGTTGTTGGAGAAGATATCACAGGTGGACTTTTCTCTATTAATGCAGAAAACATGGTTCATTATTTTGCTCCAGATACGTTAGAGTGGGAAGAGTTAGATATAAAATATAGCGATTTTGTTTTCTTATTTGTAGCAGGTGGAGAAAGAATTGATGAGTTTTACGAACTATATCGTTTTGATAATTGGCAAACAGAGATCAAAAATATCAAGTCGAATGAAGGGCTTTTATACATTCCATTTTTATGGAGTAAAGAAAGTAAAGAAGCAGAAAATGTTACTCCTAAAATAGTCCCTATTGATGAAGTTCAAAAATTACAGTTAGAGATGATGATCGCACTAAATGGTGGAAGTGAAGAGTAATTTTACTATATCTAAATCTTATTAAATAAATATAATCGAGGCTTGCAACATGGATACAAGAAAAGTCGGTAATGTTACAATAGATGCGAGTAAGTT
>CAMRDM010000081.1 GCA_947041225.1 uncultured Deferribacteraceae bacterium
TTGAGGTTCTTTAAAATCCGTAAACTCTGAACTATTATAAATTATTAAATTAACCTTAGCCTTAATACCTTTCATAAGCTTAACAAATAGTTTAGCATCTTCTAAACTATCGTTTACACCATCGATCAATATATACTCCAATGTTATACGTTTACGTTTATCAAGTTCAAGAGTTTTTAACTTCTTTACAAGCTCTTCTAACGGATATTTATTCGATATAGGCATAATATCTTTACGTATATTTTGACGTGGAGAGTTTATAGATACCGCTAGATTAACTGGCGTTTCCATCCTAAACAATCTATCTATATTTTTAATATAACCACTTGTCGATACAGTAATTTTTCTATGTGAAAAACCTAGATAGTTATCATCTAATATAATATCTAACGCTTGAAGAAGTGAATCAATATTATCTAACGGTTCACCCATTCCCATAAATACTAAATTAGATAACCTTGTATTAAATAGTTTGTCTGACTCGCTTCTTAAATATTGAACTTGTTTGAAAATTTCAGCAGGTGTTAAATTACGCTTGAAACCTATAGACATAAATGTAGCACAAAATGTGCAACCCATTCTGCAACCAACTTGAGACGAAATACAACCTGTTAATCTATCACCATCTTTTAATAGAACAGATTCAATTCTCTCACCATCTGATAGTTCAAATAAAAATTTAATCGTTCCATCGTTAGAGGACTCTCTTGAAATCTCTTTAAAAGGTGTAATCGGATATCTTGAGGCTAACTTATCTCTAAGTGGTAAAGGGATATTTGACATTTGATCGTATGAATATACACCGCGTTTAAATAACCACTCGACGATTTGATCGGCTCGATAATTACTTTCGCCGTTGGACTTAATAATTTGTTGTAACTCTGCTACAGAAAGATTGTCAATAAACTTCATAATTCACAATTTGTTACTCTGCAGACAAGGTTGCAATAACATTTTCATCCGTCTCTTCTATCGCAAATAGTCTATCAAGGTTAGTGTGCATAAAAACCTTTTTTATATCCTCATTAATAGAGGTAAGTATTAAACTTTTTTCACTTTCTTTTATCACTCTTAACATTCTAATCAACTCTCGTAAACCAGAACTATTCAAGTATGTTACACGTGAAAAGTTTATAACAAACACATCAACTTTTTCCATTTTAATAGCGATATGATTTCCCAACTCTTCTCCATTGAAAGAGTCAATCTCGTATATCGGATATAAAAACTCAACTTTCTTCCCATTACTTAAAACTTCAGTATTTTCACTAAAAGACATTTGTGTATATCCTCCAAATTAAAGATAAATTATTCTAACAGTTATAATTATTAAAAACAACTATAATATTTAACAAGCACATCTTACTCTATATAAATAGATACTATCTACTACCTGGTTTGATAGCAGCTGTACCTGTTGATGAGCATATCGGACAATTCGATGCCTCGTAACTCTTCACTAAAACTCTTGCTAAAGACATATATGGTTGTTTAAAATCAGGAGCATCTTCACTTCTATCTATAATTGAAACAATAGCAACAACCTCACCACCTGCCTCTTCAATAGCATCTATACACTCTTTTGTTGATCTGCCCGTTGTAACAACATCTTCAGCTACGATAACTTTCTCTTTATGACCCAACGTAAACCCTCGTCTAAAACTCATCTTACCATCAACTCGTTCAGTAAATACCGAACGTTTTGATAGTAACCTTGATAGTTCATAACCGAAACGTATACCACCTATAGCTGGAGACACAACTGTTGTAAAATCAAAAAACTTTAACTTAGGGAGTAACTGAGATATAACCTGTGTTGCAATCTCAGGATGTTGTAAAACTTGTTCCGATTGTAGATACGTATCTGAGTGCAGTCCTGATGATAACAAAAAATGTCCTCTAAGCAATCCGTTATTTTCTTCATATACTTTTACAATATCCATATGTCCTTCTCTATCTTTTAAATATTTTTTATCTGCTGTACAACAAGAGTATCATCAACTTCTATGAACACATATTTATATTAAATCACTGTACATATTTGATCTATAAATATACATTTATTTCTCGATACACACAACATAAATTTAATCAGCTATATTTTATATCATACAACATTATCTAAAATATTTCTAGATAACTATGTATTATATTTATTACTCTAGTATGAATAATTAACTAAAACTTATTAATATTGACATGTATTAAACTGAAAGAAATTAATCTTTAAGTTCTAAAAGGATTTTTGAAGCAGCAACTAATGGATCTTTTGCCGATGTGATAGATCTACCAACAACTATATAATCTGAACCTATTACCTTCGCATCTGTTGGAGTAACAACTCTCTTCTGATCGTTCACATTATCATCAAGCATACGTATCCCAGGAGTGATAGTTATAAAATCTGTACCACATCTATCCTTAATTATCTTAACCTCTGATGCTGATGAAACAACACCATCAAGTCCTGACTCTTTCGCTTTATAAGCTAAATTAGATACATAATCTGCTTCGCTGTCAACAGATATAGAGTAATCATCAAGATAACTTTTACTAAGCGATGTTAATAATGTTACACCGATTAATAAAGGTTTCATTTGTACAGTTGATGATATCTTATCGTACTCATCATCAAGTACACTCTTAGCCTCACGCATCATCTCAACTCCACCTTGTGTATGAAGATTGAAGATATCCACTCCTGAGCGAATAGATACGGCAATCGCACCTGCAACCGTATTTGGAATATCATGAAATTTCAGGTCTAAAAAAACTTTCTTATCTTTCGATTTTAAATAATCAATTGATGCAAAACCTGTTGATAGAAATAACTCTAATCCGACTTTATAGTACTCTACCGAATTAGATAATATATCTATCATAGATTTTGCATCATTTAAATTATTATAATCTAATGCTACAATTAATTTCGTTTTCAATTTACTACCATTAAATAATATTTTTACAGATAAATCTCTTTATCTATTTGCCGTCTGTTTAAAAATAACTTTCGATGGACATGTATCAACGCAAAGATAACAATCAGTACATTTATCCCTATCAACAACAGATAGAAAATCATTAACATGAATTGCATCATCATTACATTTTTTCTCACATATCTTACAACCGATACAACCTGCTGAACAAACTTTTTTAGTCGCAGCACCTTTATCTTTTGAGCTACAAACAACTGTAACTCCTTTAGATATATCTTGGATCTGAATAAGGTCTTTAGGACACGCAACTACGCATTTACCACATGAAACACAACCTTTCTCATCAATGTGAGGCAAGCCATCTTTACCCATACTAATTACATCAAACGGACACGCACGCATACAGTTTCCTTCTCCGATACAACCGTAACTACACGCTTTATTACTACCAAATGAATCGGCTATAACTTGACAATCTTTTACACCATCGTACTCAAAACTGTCTAAACAGTTCTCGCCACCGTTACATAAAAGAACAGCACTTGTCGTTGCAACTTCTCCTGATGAGATATTGAAACGTTCTGCAGCTTCATCTCTATCATCATCACTCATAACGCTACAACCTGAAAATGTACTACCACCACTTGTGATAGATTGAGCAAGACCTGCACAACCTGCAAAACCACAAGCACCACAGTTAACTCCAGGAAGAGTTTCTAGTATCGCTACAAATTTTTCATCTTTATCTACTTTGAAGAAACTTGAACCAAATGTTAAGATTATTCCTATAATTAATCCTATTAATCCAAAAACAATTATCGCTGTAATCATAATTTTACCATCCCTGAGAAGCCCATAAACGCTAACGATAATATACCAGCTGTGATAAACGCAATAGGGATACCTCTAAAATTCTTAGATATAACCGATTGATTTATAAACTCTCTCAATCCTGAGAAAATAATTATCGCTATAGCATAGCCTAAAGATGTACCAAACGAGAATACAACCATATTTATAAAGTTATACCCATCTTTAATATTTATAATCGCAACACCCAATATAATACAGTTTGTTGTGATTAACGGTAGAAATATACCTAAACTACTATACAGTTCAGGAACATACTTCTCTAAAAACATCTCAAGCAACTGAACAACAGCTGCTATAACAAATACAAAAACTATCGTCTGTAGATACATTATATCAAACGGTATAAGTACCGCATAATATACGATCCACGAAATAACTGAAGATATCATAATTACCGCTGCAACTGAAAAAGACATCCCAATTGCTGTTTCTAACTTACGTGATACACCCAAAAATGAACATATACCTAAGAACTTAGTTAAAACTATATTATTTACTAACGCTGCCGAAATTAATAGAAGTATTGAATATGTCATATATACCTCACGACCTTGCTTTTTTAGCTATATTTAATATCATATTTACCATACCAATTAAAAGCCCTAATGTGATAAAAGCTCCTGCTGGCATAACAAATAACACAAACGGATTATACGCTTCTGGCATTATTCTAACACCTAAGATTGAACCCTCTCCAAACAACTCTCTAACAGATGCTAATAATAGTAAGGCTAAAGTAAATCCTAAACCTGATCCTAAAGCATCTAACATTGAATCGAAAACATTATTCTTCGATGCGAAGATCTCTGCTCTACCTAAAACGATACAGTTCACAACGATCAACGGAATAAATAAACCTAAAACTTTATGCAAATCATGCACATACGCATTCATCAATAGATCCACAACTGTAACTAATGAGGCTATCACTAGAATATACGACGGTATACGAACCGATTTAGGAATGTATCCAGCTAGTAATGAAATAATAATATTTGAGCCTAATAGAACAGCTGTTGTCGCAAGTCCTAACGCTAAACCATTTATAGCAGCAGATGTTACAGCTAAGGTAGGACATAATCCTAAAAACTGTCTAAATACTGCATTATCTTTAAAAACTCCGTTCGTAAACGCTTTTATTTTCATAAATCACCACTATTTACAGAATTTAATTCTGATGAACTTGTTAACTTAAAATTATCTTTAATAAAGTAAAGTGCTTCTGCAACTGCTTGGGAAGTCGCTCGTGATGAGTAAGTTGCACCACTTATCTGATCTATAGCTCCACCATCTTTCTTTATCTTCAACTCTACTGGATCTGCTATACCATTATACATAGTTAAAAATTTCTCTTGCGTAATCTTTGCTCCAAGTCCTGGAGTTTCAGTATGCTGAACAATAAATACACCTTCAACTTTTCCTGCACTAGAAATACCAACTAAGTACGTTATAAGTCCATTATAACCTTTGCTCGATATAATCTGTACTGCGTATGCGATTGTTTTATTGTCGGCTGTTTTTGCTTCATAAACAGATCTATTATCAACTGTGATAAACTCAGAATATGGATCGTTAGCGTACACTGGTAAAACTTGATCTAAACCTTTAACAAAATCTAAACGATACATTTCAATTATTCTATCTTTCGTTTTAGCATTAACAAATGATAAAATCACACCTACAACTAAAGCTATAACCGTAACCGATATAACCATATAATATTTACTACTCATAAAGTCTTTCATGTTAACCTCCAAACGATCTAGGTTTTGTGTAACGATCGATAAGTGGTACTAATGAGTTCATTAGTAATATAGAAAATCCAATACCTTCTGGGTAACTTGAAAAAATTCTTATCATTATCGTAAGAGCTCCACACCCTATACCGAAAATAATCTTACCTTTAGAGTATAACGGAGATGTAACAAAATCTGTAGCCATGAAAAATGATCCTAATATTATACCACCTGATAAAACTTGTGTGATCGGATCTAAAATATAACCTTGATTAAAGTACCAGAATACAGTTGCTAAAACTAAAAATGTAGTTAAGCATGCAAACGGAATTCTCCATGCACCTATTCTTGTTGCTAAGATAACTGCACCACCGATTAGAAGTGCTAATGCTGATACCTCTCCTGCTGCTCCTGGGATAAATCCTAAAAATGATGGCAACCATGTCTCTGTCATTAATACAGGTAAAGTACCACCGCTCGCAACTGTCTCTTTCGCTACTGTTAATGTCGTAGCCATAGATACTGCATCTATTGGAACTGTTGTAATATTAAATAAACCGTTCTCAAATATATTTGATGTTGGAAGATAAAACGTACTCATATAAGATGAGTAACCAACAAGAACAGCTATCCTACCTGTTATTGCAGGATTATAAACATTTCTACCGAAACCACCAAATAACTGTTTCGCAATCAATGACGCGATAAGAGCTGCCACTACATATATGTAATACGGAATAACTGGAGGTAACGTCATAACAATAAGTGCACCTGTTACCGATCCTTTAAATTCTAGCAAACGTTCTAAATAATGCTTCTTATATTTTATAGACTCATAAACCCACTCTGACATAATACAAACTGACATAGTAAGAGCATATGCAAAAAGCAACCTGTAGCCGTAGAAAAATAGTGAGAAGAATATCGGTGGCAACATCGCTGCTGATAATATAAAAAACGTATACTTTGTTTCATACTTCCCGTGCTGATGAGGTGGAAGTTTCATTAAAAAACTACTCATTATTTCCCCCTACAGATGTTTCATTCTCTGTTGCTGCAATATGATCTTTAACCAAGAAATTTTTAGCGTATTGAATACTTTCCATAAGTTTCCTATTTGATATACATACATAAGAACAACATCCACACTCAATACAACTCATGATATCATCATCGATAGCTTGTCCTATATCATCTTGCATTATTGAATTCTTAATACCTGTTGGAGATAATCTCATTACACACACATCAATACAACGTCCACATCGTGCACACGCCTCTTCATCATGATTTTTTATTTTCTCATTTAAAAGAAGTACTGATGATACTGTTTTTAATATCGGAACATCTAAATCTGCAATTGATGTCCCCGTCATTAATCCACCTAAAATAATACGATTATACTGTTCTGGATCAAGGTTAAGTTTTTCAAGTAACGATCTAACTGTCGTACCAACTTTAACTACTATATTTTGATGAGTATCTATATCGCCTGAAATAGTAACAACTCTCTCTATTACAGGTTTAGATTGTTTAACCGCTTCATAGATACCGTATATAGTAGATATGTTTTGAATCATAACATTAACTGATGAAGGAAGTTCTCCCTTCTTAACAGTTCTACCTAGGACAACATATATTAACTGTTTTTCGCCACTATATGGATACTTACGAGGTAGTTCTGCTATATCAATACTGTTATCTTTAGCAAGTTGTTTAAACTTATCTGTCTGCTCTGTAGTGTTACCCTCAAGTGCTACGATTACCCTTTTTATATCTAACTCTTTTTGAATAAATAATATCGTTTCTATTAATTCATCAGCTTTATTTATTAATATAGATTGATCGCAAGTTAAGTAAGGTTCACTCTCTGATGCGTTAATTATAAGAGTATCAACTTTAGATTTAGAAGAAGAGAATTTAACATAACTTGGAAAACCAGCTCCACCCATTCCAAGAACACCAGCTTTTTTGATAGTACTCTCTGTGTCTTTTGCAGGAGCAAGTTTACTATAATCACCAGATTGTTCTGATGCTTTAATGATGATCCCTTCTGTTGTAATCAATTTACTATGCTTGATCTGTGTAATATCTTCTACAATCCCATCTACTGATGAATGTATATCTATGGAAAATCCTGTTTCACTAGCCTTTGCAATAATATCCCCTGCCTTAACTACATCACCTTTTACAACTACAGGTATTGAGTTAGTGCAGAATGAATTACTGAGTGGATAGTAAAATAGCTCTCCATCAAGAACTGGCAACGTATTTATTATATTCGCATCAGCAAACTTATTTTGCTTAAGCTTAATACCGCCTTTAATTGAGTAAAGTTTCATATTTTCTTCACCTTATGTGTTTTACGACTCTTATCTTTGTTTCTGATAGAAGCTCATCTGCTAATAAATCTTGATAACCATCTAAATAGACTATCTTTGATATACGAGCATTTATAAGCATCTTAGTACATATAGAACACGGTTTATTCGTACAATAAACCACTGCACCATCTGTAGACACGCCGTGAACTGCAGCTTGTATGATAGCATTTTGTTCTGCATGAACACCTCTACATATTTCATGGTTGCTACCTGATGGTACATTCATAGTTGTCCGTAAACAACCAACTTCTGATGCATGTGGTAATCCCGCAGGAGCACCGTTATAACCTGTTGATATAATAAAATTATCTTTTACTAAAATAGCTCCAACCTGTCTTCTTATACAAGTTGATCTCTCTTTTGCCACTTCAGCCATTTTCATAAAATATTCATCCCAACCGATACGATCCATAAAATATCTACCTACTATATATTATTTCTATACATATTCTATAACTCATACTAAATTACTCTACTTTATGTAAAGAGGAAATGCAAGACACAATTTTTGGACTATTTTCTTTACTGACAATATCTTCTCGTTATCAGTAATATTATTTAGTACCTCAATTATAAGGTCTGCTATAGACTCCATCTGCGCTTCACACATACCTCTGCTTGTGATAGCTGCCGTTCCTATTCTTATTCCACTTGTAATAAACGGAGATTGTGTTTCATAAGGTATAGTATTTTTATTTGTAGTAATGTTTGCAGCATCAAGTGCTATCTGACAATCTTTACCTGTTAAACCTTTACTTCCAACATCTAACAGTAATAGATGATTATCTGTACCACCTGATACAACTCTAAAACCTTTGGCGATTAACGCATCTGATAAAGCTTTAGCATTTTTAACAATCTGAAACTGATACGCTTTATACTCGCTACTCATACACTCTTTTAACGCAACTGCCTTAGCAGCAATAACGTGCATTAATGGTCCACCTTGCATACCTGGAAAAACAAATGAATTAACTTTCTTAGCGATCGCTTCATCGTTACAAAGTATCATTCCACCTCTTGGTCCACGCAATGTTTTATGTGTTGTAGTTGTAACAATATGTGCATGCTCCATAGGAGACGGATGAGCACCTGCTGCAACTAAACCTGCGATATGTGCCATATCTACCATAAGATATGCGCCTATCTCATCGGCTATCTCTCTAAAAGCTTTAAAATCTATTGTGCGAGAGTATGCTGATGCACCTGCAACTATCATCTTTGGCTTATGTTCTTTTGCTAATTTTCTAACATTATCCATATCAAGTATCTCTGTATCTTTAGAAACACCGTATGATACAACTTTTAAAAATTTACCTGAAAAATTTACTGGTGATCCATGAGTTAAATGTCCTCCATGTGAAAGATCCATACCCATAATCGTATCGCCTACTTCTAGTAATGAAAAATATGCAGCAAAGTTTGCTTGTGAACCAGAGTGTGGTTGAACGTTTACATAATTACATTTGAAAACTTCCTTCGCTCTTTCAATAGCAAGAGACTCAACTGTATCAACAAACTCACAGCCACCGTAATATCTTTTACCAGGATACCCTTCTGCATACTTATTTGTTAGTAACGAACCTTGTGCTTCCATTACTGCCTCTGATACAAAATTCTCAGATGCGATTAATTCTAAATGCTCTTCTTGACGATTTGCCTCTTGCATTATCGCCTTGTAAATTTCACTATCTGCTTTCTCTAATACTTTGTAATCCATTTATGTTCCCCTATAAAAAACAAAATTATATATCTATAAAAACTAACTTATTAACTATTCTGCAATATTAACACTTAAACCGTTTCATGAAATTAATGATATAACTACTTTTTGAACAAACTTATTAACTACTCTACAACATTAATCATTTACATTAATGTTACGAAATTAACGTATATCTAATTTATCTCTTCTGATTTCATGCCGTCCACCATCAAACTCTGTTAATAAAAACTTATCAATTATCGATTTGATTAATTCTATATCATCACCGAAAACTCTAGCACCTAATGATAACACATTTGCATCGTTATGTTTTCTTGTCATCTCTGCTAACTCTTCATTACAACACACAGCAGCCCTTATACCATCGTAACGGTTCGCAGCGATCGACACGCCGATACCTGTACCACATATAAGAATACCCACTTGTGAACGCTCTGATAAAATCTCTTTCGCTACTGCTTGAGCGTAATCAGGATAATCAACAGACTCTAAAGAGAAACAACCACAATCTTTTATCTTATACCCTTTCGTATTCAGATAATCTACTACTACTGATTTCAACTCATAACCTGCATGGTCTGAGCCCACTGCGATATTTAATATCTTACTCACTAACCCTAACCTCAAATATATTACTCTACTTACTTTAAACTAAACTTTAAATATATAAACTAAATCTATTCATAAAACTTACAAACTATCTCAAAACGTATCGCACTAAATATACTTATAAAACTAGTGAACAAAAACTTGTATGATAAAATTAAATTGATAAAAACTTATCAACTATCGATTTAGCTAACTCTAAATCATCACCAAGTGTCTTAGCACCTAACGATAA
>CAMRDM010000082.1 GCA_947041225.1 uncultured Deferribacteraceae bacterium
ACGTGTGCTCTTCCGATCTCTTACGAGGACGATAATATGCGTTATAAGTATCTTCTATGAATGATATAGTTGATACACGAAAACTATCAACACCTGCGTTAATAAGTTTGTCGATATTCTCAGGTATCGAACAGTTAGAGTTAAAATTTACAGTAAGGTTCGGTACAGCTCTTTTAATAATTTTTACAGCTTCAACTATAACATCGGTTTGAAGTATAGGATCACCCTCACAACCTTGTCCGAAAGATATAATCGGATCTTTAGCTATCTCATAATGGTTTAATGCAACCTCAGCTATTTCACTTGCTGTTGGGATAAAGTTTAATCTATCTTGTGATGAGACACAACTTGAATCTGTTTGTAAAGATATGCAGCCTACACAGCTAGCGTTACACGATGGAGATGTAGGAATTGGACACTCCCACCTAGGATAGAACACATTTTTTGCAGCTGTACAATGATACTTTAAAGCACATGTTTTGATCTGTTCATATAATCTATTATTTTTATTTACTTTACTTAAAAACTCATCAACTTTCTTCTCAAAATTGTCGCTAAAATCGTATAACGATGGACGCCAACGAGAATCATCATCAACTTTTATTGCAGGAACAACAAGATCACCATCTAACTCTCCAACAGCTGTGTATGCAAATAGAGGCATAGTATAGTCGGTTTTTTTCTTGTAACTTGGTAGGAATAAACGTAGATATCCAGGTGGCAGAAAAACAGATACAGCTAATCCATCTTCAAAATCAACCATCGTAGATTTATTCTCATCGTAGGCAACAGCTGTTGTTAATGGTAGAAAATAGAGTCTTGATGATGGTGGAAGTTTGATAAGTTCTGTATCATATGGGAGCATATCGTAAGTACCAGATCTAACAGACATTTTTAAATGTGGGTGAGGATATATATTTCCATCTTCATCAGCATAAACTAAATTTGGTATTCTTGACATAACTACACTTCCATATAATGATATAATTTTTTTAGTCGGATTAAAAGAGTTTAAATAATCAATTTTTTGTGATAGATTTTTTTTGATTATACCCTTTTTGGAGTTTGATAGTATCTTCCTTAGAGATTAATATGAGTTGAAATTGATCGATGATATCAAGACTTTTATTCTCAATTTCTAAAATATTTAATACTTTTTCGATTGAGTCGTAGTAATTGATATCTGTAACGATACCAGCATAACAAGTCATATCAGTTAATTTCAGATCATCTGCAACGCTTGTATTTAACGTGTTAGATATAGCCTCAGTTAGCTCAAACATTATTGATATAGCGATTGATGTTAGGTATTTATCTCTCTCTAATAGGTTAAGATAATATCTAACAGAATCTTCATCTGCAATATTTAGATCTATAGAGTTATTAGGTTCGGTAAAGCTACTCTCAGTGATCGCTTGAATAACATAATATTTTTTTATCTCTTCATAAACTGCAATAAGTTCTGGTTTTGAGTATGTAAAATCATCTGTTCCTTTAAAAACTTTTAGTCCCATTGATGAAAATACATTTTTTACGTTATTAAGAAATTTGCGTGGTTCCATTAGACCTCATCAAAGAAATTATTTACTTGATCAATCATTCTATAACTGTTTTGGAAGAAAACTTCATCACTAGATAAATATGAATCTTCTTCTGGTTTAGCATAGTTGTCAGTGTACTCTCTATCGACAAGTTTGCTATTAACTAAAGCGATTTCAACTTTAGGTAGCATGATAATTAACATTTCATAAACGATATTATCTGCAGCATTTAAGGCTGCTTTAGTGATTTTTTTACCGTTATTTTTGTCTAAAATATAATTTAAGATATTTGTGTTATCGGTAAAATTTGTTGGAATATAATCAAGATTATCGTTATCTACAATAGATATGTCTATGTCATTATTGAAATATGATGCGTTTGAAATATTATTATTAGCTTTAAGATTAACATATCTTAACATGTAATCTGTTAAAACATATGGATCGTAAATTGTCTCTGCAAAAATTATATTTAACTCTTTTTTAAGTGCAGTTAATATCGTTGATTTTCCAGATAAAACCGCTTGTGCAATTCTATTCAACGCCTCACGGTTAGCAGGGATATTTTTAGATAGTAGAAGAAACTGATTTACACCACCTGAACCTTGAGCGTGCATTTTGATATTTGAAAGAAGAGACTCCGATATAGACTTGTTATTTATAACAACTGGATTAAATCTGATAGGGTTTATAATCACAGCTTTTTCAAGGATATTTGGATTAATATTTGGATTAAGTATAGCTGCCATAATATCTGTTGTGTTAGTTGTGCCACGATTAAGGAAAACACTATCATCTATAAAAATCTGATTTAATCTAGCACTAGATACTTTATCGCTTATGAGAGCAGCTGATCGAACTTTTTGACTAGGATCGTTTGATAGACGCTCTACTATATCTGATGGAGTTGTTTCATTTAATGCAATTCCTTCTCTTACACATTCATCAGGATTATTTTCATTATAGGTGATTGTATTAAGAGGAGTTAACTTATTCGCCATAAGTTTTCTATTGAACGAACAGGTAGGAGTTGTGCTATCAGTAATACTTTTAAGTAGTTTAGGTGTAAGGTTTATGTTTTCTAATAAATTCTCTTTAACGTCTATAACATCAATTGCAAGTGCGTTCAGTACGCTTCCAGTAGTAGACGGATTTTTTGCAACAGCCATGCGTACGTTCACAGATTTATCGAACGCTAGTTTATTCAAAATAGTTGATGGAGTAGAGGGGTTTGATGCTGCACTAATTCTTACACTTTCTAAATCGTGATTAGATGCGTAGAGGATAAAATCAGCGTTACTTTTAGGGTTCTCAGCAACGTTAATCCATAGATCTGTTTCAGCTAGTTTATTGAGATACTTTCCTGATACTTTTTGATTTTTAGCAAGCAGTTTTTGAAGTTCTGTATTTGGTTCTTTGAAAAATTTAAACCCTCTATATAACTCTCTATTAGCTGTTTTGGCTGAAATAATTATCGCAGGATCACTTACTACAACATTAGAGAAATATAAAACTTTTAAAACAGAAAGCAGAAGAGCTACTGTAATGCCAACTAAAGATGCTATCGCTATTTTTTTATATAGATGTGAATAATTATTAAATGAAGAAATAGTTGCTTGGCGAGTATTTTGATTAGCACCAGAACTATCGTTTATATTTCTATTAGATGTTTGTTGATTAACACCTTTCATAAGTTCTGGCATAGGTATAACTTTATTGTTTTTTACGATATCGCTTAAATGTTTACTTTGTTGAAAATTGATAGTTAATGTTTTTGTGATAATTGTTTTCAATGCTTTCTCATTAATTAGAGGCACTTCATCTACAGTATCTTCAAGTTTTGCTTTTTCAGTTATAAAGTTGTTGTAGAATTTTTCTATAAAACTTTTCTTAATACCTGCAACAGAGTATCCTTGAAAAAGTTGATAAACATTAACCTCTATATTTAGAAGTTTAAGGTATGCAACAAGTCTTGTGAGATCGGTTGATGGAACAATTAATGCGACAGGTGGCATAGAATTAATTTTCTTATATTCACGAAGAAGAGGTATAAGATCGTTACTGATTATTGTGTTCCAATTAGAGTTAAAATCCTCTCCTGCTGTATTGCTAATCGCTAAACCGATCGTTTCAGACTCATGAAAAAGATCGTGCAATTTAAGACGAAAAAGGGAGTTTGTAACTCCAGCTTCAATAGCCTTAACTTCTAATCCGTATGTTTTAAATCCGTTGTCAATTCCTTTTGTGAATTGATTGCTCATTACTTTCATAGAACACCTAAAATATATTTTCAACTGTATTCTAGCAAAACAGATACCAATTAAAGATTATAGGTACGGCAAGAGTATCTAGTAGAGAGTAATAAATATATTTAAGTATAGATTGATTGATAATTTAGATTGTTTTTATTAGTATATTATTTATTTATCGCTTAAAAGAGTATCTTAAATGCTGTATAGATAATCTATAATTATTGTTTCACTAAGCGTAAACTATTTAGGTTTGATATCGCCTTTTTGAACAACATTAATATCACAACTGCATAGTAGGTTAAGATTTTTAGATACTTTTTCTATATCCCAGTCCCACCACTTAACATCAAGAAGATACGCAATTCTTTCATCTGTAAACCTTTTACGTATCGCTTTTGCAGGATTGCCTCCGATAATAGTATATGGTTCTACATCTTTAGTAACAAGTGATCCAGCTCCTAAGATTGCACCATCACCGATTTTAATACCTGGTAAGATAGTTACATTTTGACCGATCCATACATCGTTACCTATCACAGTATCGCCTTTAAACGGCATGATAGGATAATCAGGTTTACTAAGTTCCCAGCCACTTTCAAGTATATCAAACGGGTAGGTGGTGATAGAACACATACGGTGATTTGCTCCGTTCATAATAAACTCTATTCCTTCGCCGATCGCACAGAATTTACCTATTATTAATTTATCGCCAACCCAGTCGTAATGATGAGTAACGTGCGTTTCAAACTGAGTGGGACACTCTTTCTCTGATGAATAAAATGTGTAATCACCAACTACTATATTGGGATTTTTTACTATGTTTTTTAAAAAAACAATCGATTTGTATTTTGGATTTGGATATATATCATTAGGGTTTGGACCAAACATTTTAAAACTTCTCCTATCTATTACTATATTGCTTTAGTAATGAAATTCTTTAATCATTATACTTTATATTATTTTTTAAAACTCATTATATCTTGAGGGATATATTTTATATCTTTACTGTTTAAGATATACGATAGATTATTATTTATAAAGTTCTTTATCTACCGAATTTAGATAGTTAATGCTATCTGTTGCGATATCTTTTGACACAATTTTTACAGACACTTCATTATTGCGTCTCATCGCAGAGTAGGTAAAATTATGGCTTCCTATATAGACGATATCGTTATCTATTACGCACATTTTAGGGTGAAACCTTTTCTTACTACTATCGAAATATATTTCAATATTATGCTTATTAAGTATGTCAGCTGTTTTTGTATTATACTTACTTAGTCGATCGGTTTTCTTCTCTATATCTAGTAACAGTTTAACATCTACACCGTTCTCTTTAGCTTTAACTAACGCATGAGCGATTAACGCTACAGGTTCATTTTTAGGTGTACCGATTAACTCTTCATCAAGTTTAAACATATAGTTACCGCAGTACACAGATTTTTTCGCACTATAAATATCTTTAACTATTTCAGTCAGATACTCATTATCACCTAGAAAGGTAACTTTTGCATCGTGTGTATTACTCTTAGAGTATATGAACGCAGTAGAGATAAGTATCAATGTACAAGTTAAGCCTACTACAAAAATATAGTTGCGTAATGTGATATAGATATCCTTTAATCGGTTGAAATATTATTCTCTGAGTTACCGATTTCAATATAATCATAGATGTTTTTTATAGAATATTCAACCATATTTTCAACAGCTTCATCTGTATAAAATGCACAATGTGGAGATAAAATAACTTTTTCGTTACTTTTTAATCTATTAAATAATTCATCATTTATAACTTTTCCCTCTAAATTATAGTGCAGAATATTATTTTCGTACTCATAAACATCTGTCGCATAACCTGATACTTTACCAGTATCTATAGCGTCAAGCACAGCCTCAGTATCTACAACTCCACCTCTACAAGTATTAATAATCACGACGTTATCTTTCATAAGTTTAATACTCTCTTTATTGATGATATGATAAGTTGAGTCGGTTAGATTTGTGTGTAGAGTTATGATATCACTCTCTCTTAAAACGGTTTCAAGTGATGAGTATGTTGCATATTTTTCTACATCTTTACTCTCTATGATATCGTTTGCGTAGATTTTTTTAGGTTTAAATCCTGCTAGTGTTTCTATAACTTTAAAACCTATTCTTCCTGCTCCTATTACACCTATACTCATATTTCTGATCTCTCTACCTATATTGTTACTCAATGAATAATTCTGTTTTTGAACTCTACTCATCATAATATTATACTTTCTCAAAGTAGCTAAAATAGATAGAACAGTAAACTCCGATATTGCGTTTGGAGAGTATCGTGGAACGTGTCCAGATTTCATACTTAATCGCTTTAAAGTTTGTAGATCTATATTATCGTAACCAGCTGTTCTTGTTGTAACATGTTTTATATTGTACGATGAAAGTTTTTCTAAAATCTTATCCCCTACATTACAGTTTCCTGTGAAAATAATCGAGTCGTGTCCCTCTGCTAAATGTACATTATCAATAGATAAAAGATCTGAACATTTTGTTAAAACTATATTAAATTTTCTTTCAGCAAGCGTTATCGCTTCTGTTTCGTAATCTCTTACTGCATACATAATTATTTTCATAACTATCTCCTAAAACTTTTTTATACATGTACTATTATGTGATATATATTTTACTCCAATTAGAAAACTAATCTAGATATATTTTATAGTCATTAGGTGAAATTATCTTCATTCTATCTATATATAAAAACTTGAATATAAACGCTAAAATAAGTGGAAGTATAAAGTACATAATTGATATTATTAATATTTTATTTGCTGTGCTGTGATCCATAAAATTAAAAGCGTTAATAGGACCTATAAACCCTGCAAGTCCGAACCCTGCACTAAGTGATGTTCCTTTGATACCTATAAAGCTTGATATAAATCCTAAGATTGCAGCGATTGAAAGGGTAGGTAGAATGATCGTTGGTTTTCTTGCAAAATTGGCTAACTGCATTTTTGGAGAACTTATAAAATGTGATATTACAAGTCCGAAATTATTAACTTTAAGTCCAGCAATTCCAAGTCCGAACGATGAGGCAACAACTCCTAAATTGGCAGCTCCAGCTCCTATTCCTGCAAGCTCTATAGCGAGTGCTAAACCAACAGTTGAGATCGGTGTAACTATTATAACCGAGAACGACATCGCTATTAATATACACATTAACGTCGGTTGTAGAGTGGTAAACAGAACTATAACTTCTCCAACGTAACTAGTTGTTAACGATATAAAAGGTAGAAGTAGAGTGCCTAGTCCACCAGCTACTAATATAACGGTTATAGGTAGGATAATAACTTGAATTGATCGAAAACGTGTGTTTAATATTTTTACAATAATAACACCGATCGTTGCTGTGATTAGAGAGTTTATAACATCGCCAGTTCCAGCTAAAGTAAAAGTATTATCTGGATTAAATATTGCAACACCTGATGCTATCATCGTCGCACTCCCTATTGAAACGGTTGCCATCGGAGAGAATTTAAACTGCATAGCAACGCATACACCGATGATCGCAGGCATAATTCTTGTTGATATAGTAGTGATAGCTAATATCTCATTTGCGTACGGGAACACATCTATAAATGTTCTCATTATCTCTCCGATCAGAACACCTGGGATCAATGCGAATATAACACCCATTCCGAGTCCGTTCAGTATATTATAGATGAACACTTTAAACTCTTCTTTCGACATAACCTTTGACATAATTTTATCTCCTTTAATAAACACATATATGATGATAATTGTAAAAATGAACATAAAAAAAACGTAAAGCTAAAAAGCTCTACGTTGATATCTACTATCTATAAATAATTACAAATTAATAATTATAATGTTAGTTAATTAGAATGCACGGACATTGCTCCTTTTAGCATGAATAAATTTAATAACATTTGCCACCAATACATGTTGTAGATATTTGTTATCATAATAATTTACTCTCTGTCCTTCTAAATTTTATTAAACGTACTGTACTTTTATATTTTAATTTAGTCAACCAATAATTTTTCAAATTATGTATTTTACATAAGATATATCTAGTTAACTTCATGGTAAGTATAGAAATATATACGCAGTGTGCTATATGAAACATAGTAGATATTTTATATTCTAATAGTTAATAATTCTCGTGAATATACTCTAAAATCTTATCTTTAGAACTGCTTTTTCTAATAGTTGTTTGAATTATTTTATCTTTAGAGATAGATAATTTTTCAGATATCATTTTCATCTGATTAGTTAGCTGGTTGTTAGATAATTTATCGCATTTTGTAAGTACGATTAATGTATCTAACTTTATACAGTTAAAGAAATCTATCATCTGCATATCACTTTCATTAGGTACTCTTCGTGAGTCGAGTAGTTGGATAGCTAATTTAAGGTTATCACGTTTATGAAGATATCCTTCAATTAATGCTCCCCAGCTTGCTCTTTCAGTCTTAGATACATTTGCGTATCCGTACCCTGGAAGATCTGTAAAAATATATTTATCATCAATATTGAAAAAATTTACCAATCTTGTTTTACCGGGTGTTTTACCTATTTTTGCAAGGGATTTTCTTCCAGTTAATAAGTTAAGTAAAGATGATTTACCAACGTTACTTCTACCAGAGAAACATATTTCAGGCAGATCACTTACAGGAAACTGATTAAGTTTAGCTGCCGATTTTATAAAACTTACATTCAATTTAAATTATCTCCATAGCTATTAAAATCTTTTCAATATCCACACTTCGCTCTTTTAATTGAAATCCAGAAGCGTTTTTATGTCCACCACCACCGAATTTTTCTGCTAGTAATCTAACATCTATATGTGGAGCAGAACGTAATGATACTCTCTTTGCTTGAGCGTTTATTATAACTACATAATCTATAGCGTTGTCTACAATAATTTTATTGCCTAACTCAGATGCGTATGCCTCTGCAAAAACAACTGCTACAGATTTACCTGATTTATCAATATAACTGTTAAGCCTTTTCATTGCTTTAAACATATATGTATCTTTTCTTTCAGTTTCAAGTTCTATAACAGTTCTCTCTAACTCATTGAAGCCGTTATACGGAGCTTTAAGAAATCTACTCTCAAACCTAGATATTCCTAGTACGTTAAATAATACACCCATCTCTAGACTATCTTTACGTTTCATATGCCATAGATCGATATCGTTAATAGCTTCAGCTAACTCTTTATATTCAGTAACTGGATATCCGTTATCTTCAAGATATTTATATGTTAGCATCGTTGCACAGAAATTGATATCGTGGTAAACATTCGGAAAATCTTTTAATGATTCACTTGAGAGATGATGATCTATAATTAGAAGTTCTTTCTCTGATACAACTTTTGCAACAGATTTATACGATGGAGAAACATCTGTAATAATGATTTCATCGTAGTTATCAAGATCAGAATTTAGTAAAGGATCTATTTCATCGTATGATAGGTAGACAGTATCTGTTTTTCCTTGTAAGAATTTTTTTATTAATATACCACATCCAACTCCGTCAAGATCGTTATGCGATATGTGTAATCGTTTCATAGTAAGTTAAAACCTCTTTATAAACATTTCTGTATATAAGGCTAAACAATTTTAACCTTTTTTACAAGTTATTTTATTGTTTCAGCTATATTTATAGAGGAGCAGGTTTTAAATTAATTATTAATGAAAATATAAAAATTGAGGTATGTAGCAAGGGATAACCAACATATATAAGGAAAAAGTAGAATTGATGCAAGTTTATTTATTTTCCAACACAAGATGATACATATTACAACTAAAATATCCATAATAATGATATCAATTAAAGAGTACCCTACATTTTTCATCTCAAAAAATAGGTAACTCCATATTACATTTAATCCCATTTGAGTTACAAATAGATTTATAGCTTTAGTGCGTAACTCCATTTCTTCACTTATATATATAATCCAAATAGCTATAGCCTGAACTATATAAAGAAATAACCATACAGAAGCAAATAAAAACGATGGAGGTGTTAATAATGATTTATTTAAGCTACCGTACCATTCCATATTAATAGGAGTAAATACAAGTGGGTTTACAAATCCAAGTAAAAGAATTATAGCAGTGATAACAACTAATGAAAGAGCTTTTTTCGTAGTGCTCATTGAATTCATAATATTATACCTCTTGAAAAATTAGAGACAGTGAATTGTTTGTATCTATTTTTATTGCAAAAATCTTACTTTTAATGTAGCATATAGAGATATGATGAACAAATTTTTATTTCTAACAATGTTTTTTTTATCAGCTATATCAAGTA
>CAMRDM010000083.1 GCA_947041225.1 uncultured Deferribacteraceae bacterium
TGCAAAACCTGCTGTGAGCAAAAAAGTTGCGAAAAGTAGTACTGTTGCAAAAAGTACAAAACCCTCTGTGAGCAAAAAAGTTGCGAAAAGTAGTATTGTTGCAAAAAGTGCAAAACCTCCTGTTAGCAAAAAAGTTGCGAAAAGTAGTACTGTTGCAAAAAGTGCAAAACCTGCTGTGAGCAAAAAAGTTGCAAAACCAGCTGTTAGTAAAAAAGATACAAACGTTATCAAGAGCGATAATATCGCTGAAATTATAAAAAATGTAGAAGATATCAAACCTAAAGATAGTTCTAAGATGAAAGTATTTATTTTAGCTGGTGAGTTCTCAGGGGATATCCATGCGTCAAACCTTGTGAAAGAGTTAAGGCTAAAGTTTTCAAATATGGAGTTATACGGTACAGGTGGAGATAAGCTAAAGGCAGAAGGACAAGAGCAGTACTATCATGTGAGAGAGATGTCGGTGATAGGATTTGTTTCGGTTCTTAAATATTTAGGCAAGATCATATCTATGTTGAGAGATCTCAAGAAGAAGATTAAAGCGGTAAACCCTGATCTATTAATATTTGTAGATTATCCAGGTTTTAATTTAAGATTAGCAAAGATGGCATCAGCGTTAAAGATACCAACAGTTTATTTTATAGCTCCACAATTTTGGGTTTGGGGTAAAAACCGTATCTATAAATTGAGAGATTACACAGATAAAGTTATAACTATATTCCCGTTTGAAGAGGATGTGCTTCGTGCAGCAGGAGTCGATGCGGTATACGTTGGTAATCCAGTTGTTGATAATATAGAGTACATCTATGATTCTAAAGAGTCTTTTTTAGAAGATTGTAATTTGACGACAGATAAGCCTATCGTAGCTATTTTTCCTGGTAGCAGATTTTTAGAAGTTAGTGAATCTATTCCGTTATTTCTTTCAGCTGCGAAGAAGTTAAGAGATGATTATCAGTTTGTGATCTCAAGATCGGAGTATTTTAAGAAGGATCAATTTGAAAAATTAATGGGTACATATAAGATCTCAGTAATGAAAGGTAGTCAGTACGATATGATGAGATACTGTGATATAGCATGGGCATGTTCAGGATCGATAACTCTTGAAATAGCACTTTTTCAAAAACCGATGGTTATTACATATAACTCACATAAATTAAATATTATCATCGGAAAACTTCTATCGAAGCTTAGAATGATAGGGTTGCCGAATATTATCGTAGGTGAGAAATTTTTACCAGAATTAATAGGAAAAGATTTTAAAGTAGATAAATTACTTAAAGCAACTAAGTATATAGAGGACAATAGAGAGGATATAGTTGAGAAGCTATCACAAGTATCAAGCTTATTTGTTGGTAAGACTCCTTCAAAATCAGCAGCTGAGGAAATTTTTTCCCTATATGAAAAAGTAAAAGGTAAAAAGTAGCATATTTTTCCGAGTTAGTAGTCCATTTTAGATATAAAACAGGTAATCTGCCTGTTTTATCAAATATTTCAAACAATTTATAATATTTAGTACGCATCAGTTTTGGCATGGAATTTCCTATAGGATACCCGTGGAGGCTTATGCGTGGATATATTAAACAATCAACAGATACCTATTACTAAAGATATTATGTCAGATATTGCATCTGTATCTAATACTTCTGCGGCTCATTCATCGTCTGGTATAAGTTTTGAGAACTATCTTAAAGCTGTAAATGACAATATAGAGCAACAAGAGCGTAGAGAGCGTAATGATTATAGTGATAGAAAAGAGTATCAAAAAGATCCTTATATAGAGAGAAGAGATCCTTATGCTAAAGACAGGTATAATGAAAATACTTCTCGTAATAATTCTTTTGCATCTGCTGATAACTACAATAAGCCGACAAACAGATCTGCGTTTGACATAAATGATAGACACGACAGAAATAAGCAACCATCATCGACTACTACTGCTGAGAGTAACAGAAAAGCTCGTAATAATTATGATAGTAGTGATGAAAGACTTTCTACTCAAGAATATAATAATGTAGATAAGAACCCTATTCATATAGGTAATATATATCAAAATCGTGTCAAAGATAAAAGTCTAGGTGAGTTAAACTCAGCTGGATTATCTAACGATCGTAGTTCAACTGAGAATTTATCGGTTGCCTCTTTAGCGTATAAAATACACAGTTTACTAAATGCTAAAAATCCAGGTGATGAGTCGTTGACGGATGGAAGTTCGTTAGAAGAGATGTCTATGAAGGATCTTCTAGCTATTATTAACGGTATGTCTAAAGATGAATTAGATGCGTTAAATAAATTAGTAGATACGGATACTGTTGGTATTTCAGATTTAGAACTTAGTAATTTAGATGAGATAAAAGAGTTAATTGTACCTGCACAACAGAGTGGTATAAATAGTGGTGTAAAGGCTGCAACAGATAGTGAAATGAATACAGTTACGGCTGTTGTTTCAGATAAATCAGGTTTATTAAACGAGCAAGATATAATTAATTTTTATGAGTCAGGTAATAAAGCAGAGAAAACAAGTAGCGACACTGTATTAGTAGAGTCGTTAAAAGCCAATAAAGATATGTTGCTTACAGAGGGTAATATAGTCTCAGCTGATGTAATTCTTGGTGGATCAAAAAATAAAAATATTAATAGTGTAGATACTTCAATGCTTGATTTAATTAAGCAGGTATCATCTAAAGATAGTGATGATGAGTCTCTACTTGATCTGATTAAAAAGATTGCAGGCGATATAGAGAGTAAAGGGTTAGATGATAGTAATGAAAATTTAGCTCAAGCAGATGTTAAAAGTATTCAATCAGATGATATAAGTGAAGAAGTTATTACTGAAGAAGTTGTTAGTAATGATGTTAATTTGAAGAGTAGTAAGACGTTAAGTTTTGATGATCTTGTGAATGCGATCAATTCAGATATGTCAAAAAACATTCCAGAAACTACTCAAGAGGTTTTGGTTGAGAGTGAGTCAACGAATATTAAAAGTGAAAACATTCAACTTACAGACTCTTCTGTAATAGAAGAGCAGTCAACAACGCCTCTAACTAAGAATGAAGTAGTATCAACTTTAGAGGATGCGTTAAACAGATTAACAAATAGTAATATAGTTGAAGAAGATCGTACAGCATCAACTAATGATGAGTCTGTTGAAGAGGTTGCTCCGAAGGTAAAATTAGCTTCAACAGAAGTTAATAGTTCGGATGCAAAAAGTAAGATAGATAAAGCATTTGTAATCACAGAAGAAGAGAATAAAGTGATCGATGCGATGAAGAAAAGTTTATTTACAGAAAATAGTAAAGCAGATAAAAATAAGTTAGAAGATACTCAAGATATTAATATTCTAAATAAAGCATCTGCTGATGGTTTGTTATCTGAACTAAATAAAGATGCTTTATCAGTTGCTAGTAGTCAGTCTAAAGATTTCAAAGATGCATTTGCACAAGATCTTTTAGAAGAGAGTTCAGAGTCGGATGTAGAATTAGATTTAGAACTTGCAAATAAAGATTTATCTCAAGAAGAAGATGACACCTCTAACGATCCATCAGGCAAAGGCAATAAGTCGTTAGAAGATGTTGAAGAGACTCATAGTAGTGATTCTCTAACTATTGAAGAAAGCGTAGTGGCAGATTCATCAGATAATGAAAATCCTTCTTTAAAATTGAATGAACAAGCGACAAAAAATATTGATAAGGTAGATCTTTCTAAACAAGGTCAATCAAATACAGGTAGCGGTAGTAATAGTACAAAGAACGATAATTTAGTAAATAGTTTTAATAATCAGAGTATGGAAAAAACTGCTGAAAATCGTAAAGATGTTTCACAACCACGTGGTAATCCTGTCCCAGTTTATGATTTAAAAAATAGTAGTGATATCGGTAAGTTAGTTAAATCAATTGACCAGTCTGTTTTAAAAGGTGAGTCAAAACTTACGGTTAATTTATTTCCAGCACATTTGGGTAAATTAGAGATACAGTTAGCAGAAGTTGCAGGCAAGATGACAGCGAAATTTATTACAGAGTCAGAGTCGTCTCATAAAATAATGCTATCTCAGACAGAGGCTTTAAGAAATCATTTGTCAGAGAAAGGTATAGTTGTTGATAGTATGGAATTTAAATTTGATGATTCAAGTCGTCAACAACAGCAGCAACAGCAGCAACAGCAGGCAGAAAATGAAAGACGTTCGGCTGCTAGAAACGGAATGAATAAAAAGAATGAAAATAGAGATAACTCTTTAGAACGTGATAACAATATCAACTTTCGTGCTAAAGCAAAACCTGGAGTTTATGCATGATAATTTTATCAGTGAGGAGAAACAATGCAATTAAACAATAATGTAAGTACTCGTAATTCAGTAACGCCCACCAACACCTCTAGAAACACAACCACCACTGAAGATTTCGGGGAAGGTGCAGGCGACTCCGAACTTACGCAAGAGGATTTCCTACACTTATTAATTACTCAACTTCAAAATCAAGATCCATTATCGCCGATGGAGTCGAATGACTTTACAATGCAGACAACTGCATTTTCACAATTAGGTGAAATGGTTGCGATGAATAAATCAATAGGAAGTTTAGCAGATGCTCTTATGCAGCAATCGAACAATAATAGTTCGTTACTACAAGGATCATCATTTTTAGGTAAAGAGATCGAGTACTCAACAAACACTGTAACATTTGACGGATCACCAGTTACTAATTTTAATTTCTATCTAGGTGGCACACCAGATATGAGTAAATCAGAGATAAGAATTTATAACGAAAAAGGTGAATTAGTTAGTACATTTAAACCAGATGAAATGGTTTCAGGTCAGAACAAAATTTCTTGGGATGGCGTTGGAGAAAATGGAGTTCAATTACCAGAAGGAACATATTTCTTTGAAGTTTCTGCAGTAACTGTAGAAGGTGCTCCAGTAACATTTGAGGCGTTTGGTTCAGGTATAGTTGAGTCAGTTAAGATGGCAAATGGAGTTCTCTTTTTTGGTATTGATGGCGGAGTTGTTTCAAGTGAACATGTTTACTCAGTTCGTGATCCAAAACCAACAGATCCTACTCCAGATCCAGATCCAGATAATCCAGATCCAGATATTCCGGATCCAGATAATCCAGATCCAGATATTCCGGATCCAGATAATCCAGATCCTGCTCCAGATCCAGAGGTTCCAGATACACCAGGCACAAGTTAGGCATAGTATTCAGTAATTTAAGTAGATTAAAAAAGTAAAATAAATATTTATGTTCAATCGATAAATGGAAGTATCTTTTGGGATTTAGGAGGTTTTCTAGTATGTTAAGATCGATGTATTCAGCAGTATCAGGGATGAGTGTTAATCAAACTTCTATGGATGTTATAGGTAACAATATAGCTAACGTTAATACCATTGGATTTAAAATGGGGCGAGCAGTTTTTCAAGATTTAATGAGTCAAACTCTTTCAGGTGCAAGAGCTCCATCGGGTTCAATGGGTGGGATAAATCCCATGCAGGTCGGTTCGGGAGCAACACTAGCTGGTATTGATAATATTTTTACAAGAGGTTCTTTTGATGCCACTCAGCGTATGGATGATCTAGCTATTGCTGGAGAGGGATTTTTTATTGTCAGTGGTGGTGGAGAACAGGATTCATACACTCGTGCGGGTGATTTCAACTTTGATCTATCAGGTACATTAGTAAATCCAGCAGGATATAGAGTTCAAGGCTGGATGCATGATCCTGTAACAGGTACTGTAATCAATGATGGTGTTACATCAGATATCGTCTTAGGCGATGAATATAAAGTGATGCTTTCAAACGAGTCAACAGAGGTTAATATAGCGGGTGTTCTAGATACAAGAGCTACTCCATCTACATTAGAGTATCCTATGTTTATGACTCAAGCGTTAGGCGATCAGTCTATATTTGATCTAGCAAACTCAAGTGGTGTTGATTTAGGAATTAGTAAAGGCGATACAATTACAATAAAATCGCATATAACAAATAATACCAATATGGGAGAAATTGTTAGTTCTAGTGGACAAACAATAGGTTTACAAGACGGCAATCGTGTTCAGTTTGATATAGGTCCAGCTCAATATTCTCTAACTTATGATGCAACGGGAACAAATAATCCAAGTGATGGAAGCTTTACAACTGTTGAAGAGTTTATTGAAGAAATAAACTTTATGTTTAAGAAAGTTGCAGAGCGTAAGGCTGGCGGCGGCGGCGGCGAGGCAGAACTATTTACTCCAGCTGCGAATTTATCGATAGTTGATGGTAAGCTTATGGTTAATGCGAACGAACCATTTTCAATAGATAATATATCTGGTACAGGTATATTGACAGATCTATTAGGAGGCTTATCAGGTAGTTATGTTAGCGGACAAAGCCGTAATACTAGTGAATTATTTGTTCAACAAGATATAGTTGCTGGAACAGATTTTTCTACAATGGATGATTTTGCTGCAGATATTAATGGAGCAATAAACGGTCAAGTTGTTGATAACGGTTTTCTAGCTGAATTTTTAGATAATAACTTCGGTATGTCAAACGGTGAAGGGATCAATATTGGTGCAAAAGTTATGGTAACTACATCGTATGGTCAAGATATCTTATCAACTCTTTTAGATGATTTGAAATTGACAGCAGGATTAACTTTAAGTACTAACCCTGCAACTCCGGTTACTCTTGGTGGAGATATGAATGTCTCTACTAGTGGGTTTAAAATAGATGGAAATTCCTGGACTATAGCTGGTGGTAATGTAATTTTAGGTGGTCCGTTAAGTACCGCTACTGCTGTAAATACTGTAATCGCTGGCGCAGATGGGATGACTGTTGGGGAAAAGATATTTCTATCAGGAAGTACAACATTTACGAATACTGGTAATCATATTATAAATCTTGGCGGAGATATGAGAGTACCAACTCCTATGACAGCACCTGGTTTTGCTCCGTTTGGTACAATAACGTCAGCAATAACAACAGGAACGATAGTACTTCAATCATCAACTACTCTACCAGCTAATGTTACAGTTACAATACCTGGCTCTCCAACAGATACTATTTATCCTCCTGGAACAGCAATACCTGCGGGTGCAACTCTTCCTATAGGCACTAAAATTGAAGCAGGTACGGGGAACTTATCTACATTTAGGATATCTGCAGGAGCAACAATTGGATCAGGCTTTAATTTAACAGGAAGTATTCCGTCTGGATTGACAGTCCCAGGAGGAACACATATTCCTGCTGGCGTTAGTATTGATAATGGAGTTATATTATCTAAAGGTACATCTATCCCAGGTGGAACCACACTTAATTTTGTACCAGAAGCAGGTGGTGGGTTGACATTACCAACAAATACTATTTTAACAGAAGGTATGCTAATAAATGGCGCTACTCTTGTTCCTACCAATGTACTTCCTGATACGTTAGTCCTTCCAGCTGGCACAACATTTAGACCAGGCACTTCGTTAAATGCTAATGTTTTTAGGGATATAGAAATACCGTTAACATATACCAGTAACCCTGGCCCAGATCAAGGTTCTGGATCATTTAATACTGTTTCTGAGTTAGCAAGAGAGCTAGCATATAGATTATCGAATTTACAAGCAAATCTAATTCCTGGTGCAGATGGTTATACACCAGGTTTTGATCCAGCAGATGTTGTTCACTCTACAAGTGTTAACTTCGCTATGACAGGAAACGCATTTACTCTGTCATATGGTGGTGGAGCACCGATACAGCTTAGTGAGTCAACTATGATTCCTGCAGTTGGTGGAGATGCTCCAAATCCATTCTTAAAGACTATTTTAGATGCATCATTTACGAGAGTAAGTTCAGCTGGTGGTACAGTTGCAAATATGGAGTTGAACTCTACGAATAAAAATGTAACAACTAAGGATATAGATGGTACAGGAAGATTATCATATACATATAGCACAACTACCGAGAACTCATTGATAGATCTTTCTGAGATCTCTCCGAACTTAGCGATGAGAAAAGGTACAGTAGGTCCTCCTCCAGTTGTAGGAGATAAGATTACCTTTAACTTTGGTTCAGAGCAAATTTCTATAGAGTATACAGATGTTGCAGGTTCTGGTAATTTTGCGAATGTAGGTGGACTTGAGGCTGCCATTAACACAGCGCTTGATGCTAAAGGTGGGATATATAGTGGTCTTGAGTTTAGTGCAAACTTTAGTGAGACTCCTCCAACTTTCGAATTTTCAACAAGTACAGGTGCAGCGTTTCCGTTTGGTAAGGTAACATCAACTTCATCAACACCTTACTTAGCAGATATGTTCGATTCAACATTAAGAGGAACTACAGTACGTAACGGTGAGTCAATTACTGGTTCAGCAATTGTTGCAAATGTTCCAAGTATTACAGGATTAGAGTTTATAAGTTCACGTGCAAACAGTAACTTTACTAAAAACTTATTAGAGGACAATCTTGCAAATAACGGTATCTCATTAGACAGATCTACAGTGTCAGAGGTTTTCTTAGCTGTTGCTGATGAGGATACAAGAATATCTAATTTATATAGTGATCAAGGGGTATACATGGGTTTCTCAGAAACTAATACCAATATACAGTTTGATGCATCTATAGATGATGAACAGATTAACAACGATAACTTCTTTAACGTTACAACAGACTCAACTGTTGAAGATCTTATGGATGCGATGGAGACGTTTTTAAACTTAGACAACAATCATAATGAGTTTGGTAACGTGTTTATGAAAGATGGTAAGATCAATATTGTTGGCGAGAAAGGTATGGGTAATAATATCGATTTCTTTAACATAGACGCCCCATCTACTCCAGGATTTGCGAGTTTCAATAACTATATATCAAGAGTAACTCAAACAACAGCGACAGGTGGTTTTGGTACTACAAGTCTTGATATTTTTGATGAGCAAGGAAACAGACACATGTTAAACTTTGAGTTTGCTTTATCTAACGAAAATAATAACGAGTGGAAAATGAAAGTTTCTACACCTGAAGAATTTAACACAGTTAGTATAAATGGTGCAAGAACGAATGAGGTTACGATTAAATTTAATCCAGATGGTACAATAGCTTATGTATTTGATGATACACAAACTCCTGTTGCTATATTAAATGATTTAAAACTTGATTACACTACATCAAACGGTACGAACTCAATTAACGATATTGATTTAAACTTAGGTGATGCAGGTGGACAAAGTGGATTAGTTATTCAAGGCTCACCGGGTTACTTTTCAAGATCTGATACAGATGGTTATCCGTTAGGAGCGTTAGCTGGAACAGCGTTTAATGATGCAGGGGAGCTTATTGGTACATATACGAATGGACAGATAAGAACTTTAGCTCAATTAGCTCTAGCTACATTTGCAAATAACCAAGGACTAGAGAAAGCAGGCGATACACTATTCCATGAGACATCAAACTCTGGACAACCTTCAGTTGGTAGAGCAACAGTTGGATCTAAAGGTAAGATTATGGCAGGTAACTTAGAGCTTTCAAATGTGGATCTATCTAAGGAGATGGTTAATATGATTATCACACAGAGAGGATTTCAGTCAAACTCAAGAGTTGTAACAACATCAGATGAGATGATACAAGAAGTTCTAAACATGAAAAGATAATAGTTAATCTTTAGTAGTCTGTTTGGCATGGTATTTGATATAGTTATAGAGGTCGATAGTAGTTTGTAACAGAAGTCGACATGATAGAAGTAGTAGTAAGTATTTTAAAATTTATCGAATTTCAGGTGGAACCCTTCGCTCCGGTGAAGCCTGGAATAGACTATAGTAGCGTGTTTATGACTTTCACCGCTATAGGTACATATGGAAGATAGGGGGCATGCTCTTTTGGAAGTCGCGATCTGATTGGCTGCCTCCTACTTTTTTTATCTATATCAAATTAGATAAACTAAGTAGGGTTATAGGAAAACTTAATAACGGTTATTGAAAGTTATTTCCTTCGATTTATATTTTAGATTTAGGTAACAACAGTAGAAGTATTATTGATTATATCTCTTATCAATCAATTCAAATTCATTTAGAGTTTCAAAACAAAACAAAACAAAACAAAATATTTATTAATAA
>CAMRDM010000084.1 GCA_947041225.1 uncultured Deferribacteraceae bacterium
CCTGCAATCATACAACACGTAACATATAGTCGTTGCCAATCGGTAATCGTACAACCGTGCAACCGTCTAATTATCCAACCTGCAATCATACAACACGTAACATATAGTCGTTGCCAATCGGTAATCGTACAACCGTACAACCGTCTAATTATTCAATCTGCAATCGTAACTCTTAAAAACAATAAAAAAAACCACGATATCTTAAGCTTTTAAAAGCATCAAAATATCATGGTAATTACGTTATTATTATATTTATTATTGTTATATTTTAAAAAGTTGCGTTCGCTCTAATACCAACTATGACTGCCATCATATCAGGATACTTTACAGCCGTTGATGCTAATCTTAAATAGCCACCCACCTGAGGACCTAAATTAAAGTTAGGATGAATATCAAATATAAAGTTTACATAAACACCTATATTCAATAAACTTGCAGCACTTAAATCAATAGCGCCTACCTCACCAATAGGATCTATCGGAATACCCTCACCTGATATAAGCTGGCCACCGCCACCAAATTCATATCGTATATTCTCTGTTATATTCCCAAGAACTGCTAATGCTCCACCAAATGATGTTACTCCACCTAAACCAGTATAATCACCCTCTGCATTAACCAAACTGCCTGCTGTAAATATTATCGGTTGAAAATTAGGGTTATGGTTTTGAGCAGTTAAACCTGTAAATATTGTACGCTCATAACCACCTATTCTTACTCCATCGTAAAGCTCACTGTTCATCGAGAAAAAACCTGATAACTGTAACGCAGCGTGCATATTAAAATCTAACTTAGTCAAAAAACCTACATGGAAAGCATTCGTCGCAACTGAACGGTTATTACCATCTATTACCGTTCCTGCCACATCCGTATAAGGGATTAACTTCGTATTTATATTCGCATAACTACCAAAAACTTTAAATGAAAAAAGCTCATTCACTTTCATAGAATATGCAAGCTCTACTCGTGGTAGTAAAAAATTACCCGTAACACCAACTGAATTTGGAATATTATAATCCGAAAATAAATCTACTAATGCAACCTGTAAACCAAAAATCTCATACATAATTGTAGCTGAAGAATTAAATACTGTGTTACCGTAACCAACTAATCGCTGATCGTACATAAACACATCGTTATACATATCTGCTACTGAAGCAATTGTAAATTGTTGTCCTATTTTTAAGCTTCCTAATGAACCTAAAAATAAACCAGCATATAATTGTCTTATATCAATTTGTAATGTCTCAGAATCAGTAAATCCAAACTCAGCTTTTAAAAATAATGGTCTATATCCTAAATTAAACCCTATAAATGAATCGGGATTCATCGTATAGCTAATCTGTGTTTTACCAGGATCATTTAAATATAACCCCGCAGTGATATTCGCTTTTACTGAGCCATAAATATCAAACTGAACATTCCTATTCTCTATAGGAACATTAAACGCAAATACATTACTTGATATAACTAGAATAATGAAAGTTATAATAATTCTTCTCATTGTATCTCCTCGATAACAATTAGGTATTGAATACAAAATAAAAGTATAATCAATAACAGCAGCCAGTCTACCTAAAGGTAACACTAATAACATGTTCTACTTAATATAAAATCGGATAATTATCCAACAACTTGAGTGTTTTAGATGCGATAACATAAAATATCTATTAAATATCTCTGTATAACTCAATATTGTTATTAAAATTGTTAAACTACATACACAATATTACCTATTTATTATATTTGATAATACTAGAATACTAGTAAAACAAAATAACTATATAAATACTTATCGTCAATTATCTTAAAAATAATAGTAAAATTAATATCTAATTAAAAAAAAGACAGACTTAAATTAATAAGCCTGCCTTTTATATTATATTTAATAATTTTAAATATTTTTAAATTAGAAACCCGCTCTAAACTGTGCACCAGCAATTAATGTCGCATTATTGTTGCCAGTTTTTTCGTTTGTACCGTAGTTAACATAATATCCAACAGTTGGAATTAATGTGAAATAATCGTTGATTTTATATTTAAGTGCTACATAAGCTGAGTATGAGTTTAACAATCCATAATTAGCATACACATCATTATCTTTAGTAGAAGTAGATTCAAAACCACCACCTACTGTAGCATTTAAACTTTCAAGGATTTGATATCCAACAGATAAAGCCGCACCCCAAGTGTGTTTATCATTATAACCGTTCCATAAATTGTCGCCGTTACTAGCAGAAGGTTTCTCAAATTGAAGTGAGCTAGCAAAAAGAGTATTAGTACCCCACTTAACGCCACCAACAAAATCACCGTTTAATGCGTAAAACGCTGAAAGAACAGTTGAAACTCCTGCAACTTTATACTTTAATACGAAACCAGTTGCTGCTGATTGTATCCACTCTCTTCTTACATTACTATTAACAGAAGAACCTTCAACATTTACCCCAGAATAGAAACCAAAAACTTTACCAGTTAATGAACCAAAATTTAAGTTGTACGCTATTTCAATAGCTGGCATAATTTGATCTGCAATTGCTAAACTTAAATGTGTATCATTTGTCTCGCCTGGGATAACTCCTGAACCACTACCCATATTAGTATTCTTATCATAATTCAATAAAAAACCATTATAATTATTTAGTGCTATGAAAGATAAGTCAACGTTAAACATAGATAATCTAAGCATGTTTTGACGACCAACACCCATTGTACCAAATCCTCTCATACCATTATCTGTGTCATATACGTTATCATACGCTAGATATGTTTCTGTAGATGAATTCGTACGTCCAACTAAAACTTTTAAACCGTTATCAAACTTGTACCCAACATATAATTGACGAAATAAACCCGCAGCAACATTATCTGGAGAAAATTTTAATTCAGCTTTACTGAAAAAACCACCAACAGAAAAATCTAGACCTAATCTTGAGTTACCTTGTATTAAGTAAACAAGATCATTGTTTTGTCCAGCTTGTGGAGTTACACCACTCTTGTTTACATTCTGATATAAACCGAGCAAACGAATAGAACCGTAAAGACTAAGTTTTGTGTCTCCATTATCAACTACAGCTATCGCTGCATAAGATGGAACAGATAAAACTAGAACAAACAGAATTGCAAAAAATTTCTTCATATTATTCTCCTCAAAAAAAATATAAAATATGCCTATCATACAAAAATAAAACTATTGCACAATCAACATTCTGAAACTAAACAAAATAACTTTAATCAACTCTTCAATCTCTACAAAATAAAGTAGTATAATATATATATATTTAAACTTTTAACGTTTATAACACAATATCAAAATAATGTTATATTTAGATAACAGAAATGTGTTAAATATGTAAACATAGTACAACATTTATAAAAATTTGCAAAGACAATATTGTAAAAAATGTAAAAAGGCAGATTTAAATTAATAAACCTGCCTTCTCTATCATAAAAATATATTTAATTATTCTAAATTAGAAACCTACTCTAAACTGTGCGCCTGCTATTAACGTTCCACGCGCTTTAATTTGGTCTCCACTTGGAACAAAATCAGTGTCGCTAACAAAACTTGCATAGTAACCAACTGTTGGAACTATTGCAAAATATTCATTGATATTATACCTTAAAGCTACATATGCTGAGTAAGAATTTAATAATCCCGTAGCTGCATAACCACTGTTCTGTTCTGCTGACATAGATTGGAAACCACCACCAACTGTAACATCTAAAGAGTCCATAATTTTGTACCCAACAGATAAAGCTGCTCCCCAAGTGCTTGTGTCGTTATAACCTTCCCACTTACCTTTTTTATCAAATTTAAGTGAATTGTTCGGAACAGCTTCCTGACTGCTACCCCATCTAACTGCACCAACGTAATCACCATTTAATGCGTAGAACGCTGTAAGAACTGTCGTAACACCTACAACATCATATTGTAATGCAAAACCTGCTGATGCTGATTGTATCCACTCTCTTCTAACACCCTCACTAGTTGCTCCTTCGATAGTGATACCTGAATAGAAACCAAAAATCTTACCTTTTAAACCACCAAATTTTAGATTATAAGCTAATTCAATAGCTGGCATAATATCATCTGCTATTCTTAAATTAGTAACAGAAGTATTAGTTCCACTACCAGCTGAACCACCGTTAGCAAAGTTGTTTTTCGTATTGTTGTTAAGTGCTATAAATGATAGATCTACATTAAACATAGATAATCTAAGCATATTTTGACGACCAACACCCATTGTTCCGTAACCATGTAAACCATCATCAAGCTCAAATACGTTATCGTACCATAGATCTGTCTCTGAAGTTGAGTAGTTACGTCCAACCATAACAGTTAAACCGTTATTAAACTTATAGCTAGAATAAAGTAAACGGAAAACGCCTGCTGGATCGTTATCAGCAGAAAATTTTAATTCAGCTTTAGTTGAGAAGTTACCTACTGCAAAATCTAAACCTAATCTTGAGTTACTCTGAATTGAGTAGATAAGATCGTTATTTGATCCAGCCTGTGGAACCGAACCATTAGTATTAACATTCTGATATAAACCGAGCAAACGAATAGAACTGTAAAGACTAAGTTTAGTGTCCCCATTATCAACTACATTAATAGCTGCGAATGATGGAACTGATAAAGCTAAAACAAACAAAACTACAAGAAATTTCTTCATATTATTCTCTCCCCAAAAAAATTAAGCACGTTAAATATGCAACAGTAAAAGCAGTGCATAAACAACATTTAAAATCCGATAAAATATTTCTAAAACTTTAAACTATCTACAATAAATAGATCTCAAATACATAACAGCAACTTCTTATCCGATAACTTCTACGTTTATAAAAAATATAATAATATTATATTAATACAGCAATTGTACTACTAATTTAAAAGCCACTTTTACATAATACAATATTTTTATCGCTTTGAAAAGAAAATATTAAAAAAGACAGACTTAAACTAGTAAGCCTGCCTTATTATTTTATAAAAATATACTCTTAATTCTTATATTAGAAAGAAACTCTTAACTGTATTCCTGCTAATATAGTAGCATGATTATAAGGAATATCTTTATTTGTAGCGTAGTTAACATAGTAACCAACTGTTGGAATTATCATAAAATATTTATTTATTGCGTATCTTAATGCTACATAAGCAGAGTATGAGTTTAACAATCCATACTCAGCAAAATCATCATTATCTGTTGTTGAGATAGATTGGAAACCACCACCTATCGTAATATCTAAAGTATCTAAAATATCATACCCTATTGATAACGCTGTACCCCATGAATTTATATCATTATATCCTTTCCATATATCGTTAGCATTACCACCTGTTGCTTTATCAAATTTCAGTGAGTTGTTCGGAGTAGCACCTGCTCCCCATCTAACCGCACCGATAAAATTACCGTTTAAAGCATAGAACGCTGAAAATACTGTCGTTACTCCTACTGCTTTATAACGTAGAACTAAACCTGCTGCGGCTGCATCTATCCACTCTCTTTGTGAACCACCAATTGCACTACTTTCCCCCTCAACACTTACTCCTGAGTAGAAACCAAATACTTTACCAGTAAGTCCACCAAAATTTAAATTATATGCAATCTCTATAGCTGGCATAATTTCATCTGCTATCGCTAAATCAACATCTATCAAAGTAGGAGAATTAGGAAGGTGTCCTGTACCTATTCCACCTAATGTAAACTTACTATTATCTAATGCTAAAAATGATAGATCAACGTTAAACATAGATAATCTAAGCATATTAGAACGATCTACTCCCATCGTACCGTATCCTCTTAATCCATCATCACCATCAAATATATTATCGTACCAATGGAATGTCTCTGTTGATGAATTCGTACGTCCAACTAAAACTTTTAAACCGTTATCAAACTTATACCCTACATAAAGATGACGGAAAACTCCAGCCTCACGATTGTTATCAGCTGTAAACCTAAACTCTGCTTTACTGAAAAAACTGCCTACTGAAAAATCTAGACCGATATTTGAATGTCCTAGAAAATCGTAAACTAAATCATTGTTCTGTCCAGACTGCTCTGTTGAGCCATTGACATTAACATTCTGATAAGCACCTAATAAAAGAAAGAAACCATAAATACTCAGCTCTGTATCTCCTTTATCAAGCAACTTAACTGCTGAATATGATGGGACTGTAAAAGCAAAAACGAACAAAAATACTGACACTAACAACTTCTTCATATTATTCTCTCCCCAAAAAAATATAATATATGCTAAATATTAAACATAAGACACTCTAATAATAGCATCAAAATCTGAGCCGATCGGTTCTACTCATCTTTATGCTTCTAGATATATAAATAGATCCTAAACATTTATGAGTGCAATAAACTAATCTCATATTTAGATATAGGTAATCTATAGTATGATCCTCTACATAACTCTTATGTATTTAACAGTAAGTAGATGATAAATAGGTATAGATGTAGTAATAGATAAAACACCTTGATGTAATTTTAATAAGCTCACAAAATTACTGTATAGAGAGTAACACAACACAATTAATATGACAACGCTTTTTATATAAAATAGTATACTATTTAATATATTAGTACCACTAAAACTATTTTAACTTAAATAACTCTATCTTAGTCGTCTTACCTGTTTTATATCTCTCTGAATTAATATTATTGATTGAAAGAATATATCGTTCTGAATTTATCTTAACTATATCAAGTTCGGTAATCGATGGCTCTGCTCTATCAACTCTTATAAACTCATTCACTGAACTACCCGTTATTGAGTATAGTCCTATATTAGAGTGTGAAAACATATTTAGTCCTTTTATATCGCTACCAACAGTTATGTTCTTCAATAGTAGAAATCTTGTCGGATGAACTTCAATTATACGTTGATATATCGGCACAGCAATCTTTCTTCTATCTACTATATACTCAACTTCTCCAGCTTCATTTCTATTGCTACCAGTTACGATCTCTTTGTTGTAATATAAATATCTGTTATTATCTCCGAATAAATCTGTCGTTGTAGATTGCAATAAACCTGTTTTATCACGGATAGCTATCACACCTGATTTATCTATTGATATTAACTTCTGATACTCCTCACCGTAGTTTGATATTCCAAAACCGAAAACAGGTAAACCAACTGATCCTGCAATCTTTCTATCTACTTTGTACTCTCCATTGATTATTCCAAATGTGTACGCTTCACCTACAAACTCTAATGCACTGTACTCTTGTGCAATTAGAACTTTCATATCACGTGAATAGAATGTTCTAAAAAGATACGGTAAACGTGATTGAACTCTATGATATTTCTCGCCATCATATTTGTATATCTGCGATACGATAGATGCCTCTTCAGCATCGATACCTTTAATGTTCGTTACAACTAACTCATAGACAGTATCGTTATCAATATCAACTAACTCTATATTTAAAATATCATCAAGTTGAGATGTTATATTTTGAAACTCAACAAACGTATAGTTATCTGTTGCTTTATATAATCTAATTGAATCTCTATCTGCTAAGGCGATAATTACTTGATTATTTTCGTAACCTATAACACCTATCGCACCTGACTCAACATCGCCATCAACTGTAAACGATACAGCTCGGTTATCAATTAACTCACTAATAGATATAGAAACAACCTCAATCGACGAACTTAAAATCTTACTGCCTTTAAATGAAAATATACAGTTAGCTGAACTATCAGAACTACCATTCACAATTCCACTGCAAGATATTTTATAATCAGAGTTTTCAACTACATTAAATAAAGGATTGATAATAAACTCGGACTTGATCTCTATTGCATCTATAGTTGAAATATTATCAAATAGAAATGATACCTTAATAGGTTTTGAAATCTCAATACTATCGCCTAATTTAACATTGCTGTTATTAGCCTTAAGCATATCTGATTTAGTGGCAACAGCTGTTGCAATACTCGCTTTCTGCTTGCTTACAAACTTACCCGTTATCGGGTGTACAATATCTGCACCGTAACGAAAAATATTGAACTTCATACCTACATACATCTTCTGCTTTGTTGATACCTTTATATCACCTGCTTTAGTTGAAACAATCTTAAACTTATAATCTGATGCCCATGCAGTAACTTTATCTACTAACTCTCTGCTATCTGCTACTGCTAAACTTGAGTACAAAGATAAACATAGCACAGTAATCAAACTAAGTAATAATTTCATTAATTAACCAACTCTCAATATATTAATCTGATATTAAACACAAAACTAAAATGTATATTTAGGATAACATAACTTATTAACGATAAAAATTTATATACGATCTAGCGCTCTACTAACTATATAGATCTTTTAAAAACTACAGAATATATTTTGCTAAATCTTGATTTGCAACAATAGAACTTAAATGTGATTTAACATACTCTTCATTAATATCAATCTCACCTTTAATCTCCTCAGGAGCGTCAAACGCTATCTCTTCTAAAAGCTTCTCCATTATCGTATGTAATCTTCTTGCACCGATATTCTCATTCGTTGAATTAACATTAAATGCAAACTCTGCAATCGATTCTATACCATCTTTCGTATAGTTAATAGTTACATTGTCGGCTTTCAGTAACGCTGTGTACTGCTTCGTTAAAGCGTTTTGTGGTTCACTTAATATACGAACAAAATCTTCTCTTGTTAAAGATTCTAACTCAACCCGTATAGGAAATCTACCTTGTAGTTCAGGGATAAGATCAGACGGTTTCGCCATTGAAAACGCTCCAGCTGCGATAAATAAAATATGATCTGTTTTAACCATACCGTATTTTGTCATAACTGTTGAACCCTCTACTATCGGTAGAAGATCACGCTGTACACCCTCTCTTGATACATCTGTTCCTCTACCTGATGATGAGTCTCTTGTACATATTTTATCTATCTCATCAAGAAAAACTATACCCGACTGTTCAACACGTTTTAATGCAACTTGTTTCACATCATCCATATCTATTAATCTCGCAACTTCTTGAGACTCTAAAATTAATCTAGCTTCAGATAATTTCATCTTTCTTTTCTTCTTCTTAGTTGGAAACATATTCTTCATCATATCTTGAAGATCCATACCCATATCCTGCATACCAACATTTGATAGAACTTCAATATGAGGAGCTGGATCATCAACATCTATCTCTATCATTCTATCTTCTAATTTTCCTTCAGCTAACATTACACGAAACTTCTCTCGTGTCTCTGTATCTGATGGCGCACTGCTATCTGTTGCAGAATTGCCTGCTTGATTGATAGGTGGAATTAATATATCTAACAATCTTTCAACAACTAAAAGTTTAGCTTTTTCAAGATGTAACTCTTTCACTTCTGCTCTTACTAAATTTACAGATATCTCTACTAGATCACGGATCATAGATTCAACATCTCTACCAACGTATCCTACTTCTGTAAATTTCGATGCTTCAATTTTTATAAACGGTGATCCTGTTAATTTAGCTAATCTTCTTGCGATCTCTGTTTTACCAACTCCTGTTGCACCTATCATTATTATATTCTTAGGCGTGATCTCATCTTGGAGATCTATAGGTAGTTGAAGACGACGCCATCTGTTACGCAATGCAACAGCTACTGCTTTCTTAGCCGATCCTTGTCCTACTATATATTTATCTAACTCTTTTACTATCTCTTTGGGTGTTAAATCATAATTCATTAAACTACCAACCTTTATATCTTTATTAAACATTATAACTTCTTTAAAGTTATAAGTTATTACGAAATTTTTACAACTCTTCAAACAGTTTTGTACTTTTTTAAAATTATCGAGCTTCAAAAATATATACTACTATCAAGTCCTAAAACTCTTAAACCGTTTTGTACTTTTTTAAAATTATCGAGCTTCAAAAATATATACTACTATCAAGTC
>CAMRDM010000085.1 GCA_947041225.1 uncultured Deferribacteraceae bacterium
CTTCGGATTGATATACTCTACTAATTCATTACTTTTGTCAAGAAAAAATAAATAATAATTTATAAATACAACTAAATTGATCTTAAAATATTAAATATTTTGACATATATATAACTAAATATAACTTTTAAAATCGTATAAACATATGATAAATATAGTTATTATATTTACTAGCTATCATACATAATTAATTCTACTGCTTATAAAAAAACTTTAAATAATTTTGAATTATTTATCCAAATATTAGATATATATTCTAATTATCTAAAATGTTTGATGTAAATACATTAAAAAATAATACAATTTACACTCCATCTCTACACCTATATTATCATAAAATAAATTATCTGTTTAACTAAATATTAATAAATTTTATAAAAAAATATATTATATTTATCAATAATAAAATAAATATAATCAAAAATATTGAAATTTTGATAACTATAAATTTAATAATTATCTAAACAACTATTAATCTTACCTCTTGCAATTTAACTTATTTATGAAATTAATTGAACCTATTCGATATTTACACCTCCTAGATTATAGTTACAACCTCTATAAACAAAGTATGGTTTTAAAAATATTATACTCTCATAACCGATTATATAAGTTATAAAATATATCACGTTTTATATTTACAAAGTTTAGTTCTATAACTATACTGATTTTTCAAGCTATTAATAAGGTGATCCATAATGATAAAATTTCTTATTCTTAATCTTTTTCTTGCAACATATATAGCGTTCAACGTATATAAATATCTATTCCCGAACATCGCAAGCTATATCACTATACCGATTACACTTATAATTGTTGAATTTTTTCTGATACTTAGAATTATACAATATAACCTTAACGTAGAAATACCTTCATATCTTCTTTCTATCGCATACCATATAATGGGGATCACATTTATACTCCTTATGGTGTTCATAGTTGTAAATATATTTACTCTACTACACATACCAAATAAAACTGCATTTAAAACTCCATACATTATAATCATCGCTACAACTATCATATATATATACGGATACCTAAACAGTATGACACCTATTATTAAAGAGTACACTGTATATACCGATAAAAATATATCTAAAAATCTAAAAATTGTATTAATAGCTGATATGCATGTCGATAGAACTACATCCCTAAATAGATTAAATATGTATGTTGATAAGATGAACAACATAGATGCTGATTTCGCAATCTTCGCTGGAGATATCATCGACGCTGATGTAGCTGATATGACTGATGAGAAGATAGCTGTATTAAGAAACATTAATATGCCGATCTACGCAGCACTTGGAAATCACGACTACTACGCTGGGATTAAAAATATCGTTGTGCCTAAACTTCAAGATAGTGATCTAATTATGCTTGTTGATGAAGTTGCTACACTCGATAATCTATCTGTTAATATCATAGGAAGAGAGTTAGATATTCCTTTCTCGATATCAAATGTAGACTCTAAAATTAATAGAGATAATTTAACCGAACTTATAAAAGATATAGATGAAAATTATCTATCAATAGTTATAGATCATATACCAAGTGATGAAAGTATTGAGTCTGCTAAAGAGAACAACATCGATCTTCTGCTATCTGGACATACTCACGCTGGACAAGTTTTTCCTATTAATCTGATCGTGAAATATATGTATCAGAACGGGTACGGAGTAAAAGAGTACGATAACACTACTCAAATAGTTACAAGTGGAATATATCTATGGGGATTAAGATTGAGGATTGCTACGAAGGCTGAAATTGCAGTTATTAATGTAATTAAAAACGATAACGCAACTAAAGAGTAGTATATAAGATTGATTTCAACTATTAAAAATTAACTACCTACAAAATCTACAAACTTAACAGGTACACCTTTCTCTTCAATAATTGTTCCGTTCTCTTTAATATAACACATTAAGCTATCGTTGAGCGGTATTAGAAACCGTCCGTTATCTGATAGCTGTGCTACTAAATTATCTGGGATTTTTGTAGCTCCAGCAGATGCAACTATCTTATCATAAGGTGCATGATCTTCCCAGCCTAACGCTCCATCACCTAATAAAAAATGTACATTAGATATACTCATTCTGCGTAATAACTTTCTTGCAGAGTTCAGCAACGGAGATATACGTTCAACCGAATATACATTCTTACATAATTTAGATAGTAACGCTGCTAAATATCCTGAGCCCGAACCGATCTCTAAAATAATATCTGTCTCTTTAATATCTAATTTCTTTAACATATGTGCTAGTAACGACGGTTGAGATATAGTTTGTCCTTGTCCTATAGGTAATGATATATCCTCATAAGCTTGATGTCTTGAGGCTTCTGGAATAAATACTGCTCTTGGGATTACTTCAAATGCGTTAATTATTCTCGCATCTCCACCCGCTGCTTTACGGATTATATCATCTATAAAATATTTAGGAGATTTTACATCAAAATTATCCATCTACCACCTGAGTTCCTATACCTGAGTCTGTAAAAATTTCTAAAAGTACAGAGTGTAATACTCTGCCATCTATTATATGTGCCTTAGTTACACCTGATTTTATAGCCGATGCTGCACACTCAACTTTTGGAATCATACCACCTGTTAATGTACCATCTGTACGCAATCTCTCTGCATCTGATAATTTAATAGTTGATATTCTATCACCTAACTTATCTTTCACACCATCTACATCTGTTAAAAGTATCAACTTCTCTGCCTTTAAAGACGATGCGATAGCTCCTGCTGCTACATCTGCATTTATATTAAATGGAGTGAAATCTGAACCTACACCGATCGGTGCTATAACTGGGATAAATTTCTCAGCTATATGATTGATAACTTCTGTATTGATACTTTTTATATCTCCTACTAATCCTATATCAATCTTCTCACCGTTCTCATCTAAATATAATTTATCTGCAACAATTAAATTAGCATCTCTACCTGATAATCCTAACGCTGAACCACCTGCTTTATTTATCAACGACACTATATGTTTATTGATTTTGCCTGATAGAACCATCTCTATTATCTCTATAGAATCAGAGTCCGTTACACGCATTCCACTTTTAAACTCAGATTTAATCGATAATCTATCTAGCATTTCACCGATCTGAGGGCCACCACCATGAACTATAATAACCTTTATACCAACATAATGTAGTAAAGTTATATCTTGTGCAAAGCTATACTGATAATCGCTATCTTCCATAGCGTGTCCACCATATTTTATTACAAACGTCTTGCCTGAAAACCTATTAATATATGGTAAACTCTCTACCAATATCGACGCCTTATCAATTATATTTTTCATAAACACCTTTTGAATAAATCTATATATTCTGCAATTCTACTTTTTCAACTTAATATATTACAGTTACTATACTTCGGATATTTCTCTAAAATAGTAATAGTATCTCAATACCTTTATCTGTTTTACATATCTCAAGCTGTCCCATATGACGCTCTATAACCTGTTTTGCAATAACTATTCCCCAGTAATCGAAACTTTGCATATGTATGCTGTGATCCCACGGTTCTAATATCGTACTTAAAACTTGATCTGCGATCTCTACACCCTCTACTAATATAGTTAATGAAAATCTGTTATTTATAACACTCGATTTTACATGGAACGATAACGGTATATCATCTAAGAAAAATCTAATATTATCTTTTATTATGTAACATAACGATAATTTTAAAAATTGAACATTACCTAGTATCATATAATTATCTGAAGCTGTAAAATCATACGCCATATCATACATATCTGTAAATCTATATAGCTGTGCAGAGAAATCTTGATCTATATGCTTCTCTGCAATCATCGTTACTAACTCTTTATAAAATGTAGAAAGATTAACCTCGTTATTTAACTTAAAAGATAATGAGTGAGTATAGTCGCTATAACTTAAAACTACCTCTTCAATTAATTGAAGCTTACTCTCGATTATTTTCCACATATTTGACATATACGGATCGCTATCTGTTCTTGATTTAACTTGACGAATAAATCCACCTGCTGCTGTCAATGCGTTCATAATATTATGTGATATATGTCTTGAAAATCCTGAAACTAAATTTTGTTCTTCAAGCTTTCTGATATTTTCTGAACTCTTTACTCTATCTATCATCGAATCAAAAACTATCTCGTAATGTCCTTTATCTTCTTTAAATGATACAATTTTACCCTCTATCATTAAAGTTACATCGTTATCTAATAGTATGCTACCTACAAAATCTCTAAGTTTCATATCTGCACTGTTCTCGATAAACGATCTTAATGTTGTTATCAATTTCTGATCTAGCATATCAAAAAAGTTCTTTATTAAACCCTCTTCTCCATCTCTCCTTAAATCATTGAAATGCTTATTAGAGTATAAAATATCTCCCGTTTTACTTATATATAATACAGAGAAACCTATGTTATTAATAATGTTCTCATATCGATTTAACTTATCTGCTAAAAGTAACGCATCACTATTCTTTAATTGTGGATTTGCAACAATCCTACATATCTTCATCGTATTCATATACGTTATAGACATACCTTCAATTAGAAGCATTATCGTTTCAATGGGTAAAGACATATCTATAAATGGTATATTATCAGCTTGGCGTTTGTTCGATATATTTATATATAAAATATCGGCAGGAAGCTTGATCTCGTTTTCAGAGATAACTATATTGGCATCAATAAGATTGTTTGATACCTTATATTTCAACGCTATACTACTAGAAATATCAGGTTTGGACGGAGTATCAATAAATAAGATAAAGTCCATGAAGCTCTCTCTTTTTACGGGTAGCACAACTCTACCATTTTTTTTAATATACAACTATAAGTAGTAGCTCTTAAAATCAACATCAGATTTTAATACTGTTACCTAATAATCGCTCAATTTCATGTTGTAGTTATCGTATTAATTTTAGAGTAATATAACAGTAACAGCCATAGGATAACATTTTAATATAACATAAATCAAGTAATTTACCGTTTTTCAATATAAAACCGTTTAACCATATAGAAACTATACATCTTTATACTCTTATATTTATTTATTTTATTGGCAAACAAATAAATATAGGTATACTATAAATTGATTAATATATGAAGGAGTAACCGTTGCTATATTATATGAAATCTTTCGGATGCAAAGTTAATATCGCCGAAGAAGAACTTATTATGTCTAAACTGCTATCTAACGGGTTTACTCAAACTAGTAATCTTGAACTTGCTGAAATTATGATAATCAACTCTTGTGCCGTAACTGAAACAGCTGCAAAAAAAGTTGAAGATTATATTAAAAAAAGTAAAGATAAATTACCTCATCTAAAAATCGTTATGACTGGATGTTTAGCAAACGATAAAATCCTTAAATCAACCGATAATATAGATCTAATAGTTGATAACTTCTCTAAAGAATTAATTGTTGAAAATATTATCACATATCTAGGTTGTAATAGTACAGAAAATATCATCAAAATTCTTGATGATAAATCTATCTTCACTGGGATAGTTGAAAGCGATGAAAGTAAACGTACTAGAAACTACTTTAAAATACAAGATGGCTGTGATGCAAAATGTAGCTACTGTATTATACCAACACTTAGAGGAAAATCTAAATCATTAGATATAGATATATCTGTTGAAAGTTTTACGAACGCCGTTAAAAGTGGATATAAAGAGATCGTATTAGTAGGTATTCATATCGGATTATACGGTAAAGAACATGGATATAATTTTACTGAACTTGTTAAACGATTAATAAAAGTTAAAGGTGATTTTCGTATACGATTCTCATCGTTAGAAGTTAATGAGATCGATGATGAACTAATAAATATAATGAGAGATAATCAAGATAAAATATCTGCTCATCTACATATCCCTCTACAATCTGGAAGCGATAATATACTTAAACTTATGAATAGATTTTATCTAAAAGATGAGTATATAAATACAGCTTTAAAAGCTAAAGAAAAAATATCTAACTTAACAATCGGTTCTGATATTATTGTTGGGTTTCCATCTGAAACAGATGATGATTTTAATGATACAGTTAAAACTCTCTCTACTGCGACTACTGATTTCTTTCATATCTTTCAATACTCTGATAGAATAGGAACGACAGCATCTAACATGGATAATAAAATCGATCCTACTATTAAAAAGATACGAATGAAAATATTGCAAGAGTTAGCGTCTAAAAGATATCAATATCTAGTTAATAAAAGTATCGGTAAAACATTTAGAGTGTTAACTGAAAAAGGCGATAAAGGACATACTGATAATTATCTAAATATCCATCTTAATAATACCGATATTAAACCGAATAAATTTCATAATGTTATAATTAATGAATTTAAAGATAATAAATTATACGGGGATATTATCCCTAACTAGGTGTCTAAAATGAATAAAGAAAATCTTGAAAAGAGTAGAGTAGTTTTAGCTATCGATATCGGTGGAACAAATATCAAATCAGCTGTAATCGACTCAGAGTATAATATCGTTAAAGAGTTAAAGTGTAAAACTCCACTAACATATAATGAGTTGATCGACTATATATCATCTCTCTACAGTAGCGATCTTGAAGCTTTATCTCTAGCAATCCCCGGTGGATATAATCACAGTAAAAATATTGTCTTTGCTCCAAACCTAACTATATTAAACGGTAAAAACATTTTAAATGATCTTAAAGATATCTTTAATAATATACCGATACTTATTGAAAATGATGCAAACCTTGCAGCACTCGGTGAGTATCATTACGTTGAAAAAGCATCAATTGATAATATGATTCTTTTAACACTTGGAACAGGTGTTGGTGGTGGAGTAATTATTAATGGTAGACTTCATAAATCTCGTACATCAACATTTGAGATCGGACATATTATAGCTGTTGATAACGGAAGAAAATGTGGATGTGGTAGATACGGTTGTCTTGATGAATACGCTAACATATCTGCACTCACTTTAACTTATAATGAGTTGTCAAATACAAACTCTGATCTAACACCTGCTAAAATTGCAAAGTTATTTGATGAAGGAAATCTTACAGCTAAAGAAACATTTGCTGTATACTCTAAACATCTAGCCAAAGCTATAACCGATCTTATTAATATTTTTGTTCCTGATAAAGTTAAAATAGGTGGTGGTTTATCGGAGTTATCAAGATATTTTCTAAAGGATAGTATCAAAATTATCAACAACGATATCTTTCCTCTATATAAAGGTATCACAACAGTTGAAGTTGCATCGCTTAAAAATCAAGCTGGTGTAATCGGTGCTGCTATAAACTATTTTAAAAGTAGTTAATAAATAGTCGTTAATAAAGGGTTTCAATTTGTATAGTTATCTGTATAATGAGCGATCGTATTTATCAAGAGTTAATAAATGTTAACTCATCAATATGCAATTACAATAAGGATAGTGAAAAATGACGTATCTATATCTTCTTATCGGTTTATCAATGCTTGTAGCTGGAGGCACACTTCTTGTTAACGGTTCAACAGCTGTTGCCTATAAACTTAATGTATCAAAAATAATAATATCAATCGTGATTGTTGGGTTTGGAACATCAACTCCTGAACTTGTTACAACACTTAAAGCATCTTTACTTGACTCTCCAGGGATAGCAGTTGGAAATGTTGTTGGAAGTAATATTGCGAATATTCTTCTAGTACTTGGTATTGCTGCAACTATATTACCTATTAATCAATTAAGAAAAACATATAGACGTGATGCTATAATGCTTATTATATCACTGCTACTTGTTGCAGTTGCAGCGTGGCTTGGATATGTTAATCTACCTATCGGAATTATCTTTGTTGCATCATTAATAATATTTATCGTATACTCATATAGAGAAGATAAAAAAACATTTAGTGTTACTCAAAATAACGATGATAAAGTTGAAAATGAAACATATAGTAAAAGTGTGTATATATATGCAGGGATAGCCATTGCAGGGATCGGTTTAACATTGTTCGGTGCTGATATGCTTGTTAAATCTGCAATTGAACTTGCAAGAAATTTTAATCTTAGTGAAACATTAATAGGTTTAACAGTTGTTGCTATCGGAACATCTCTACCAGAACTTGCTGCTGCAGTTATCGCAACTATTAAGAAAGAATCTGATATCGTACTTGGTAATATAATCGGAAGTAATATCTATAATGTGCTATTTATCTTAGGTGTATCTGGATTGATAGAACCTATTATATTTCCACAATCTATAATAACATTTGACCTGCCTGTTATGGGTGTTGTATCGCTTGTGTTGATATTCTTTATATGGTTCGGAAAAGTTATGAATAGATTTGTTGGTATAACATTTTTAGTTCTATATGTTGTCTATGTATATATGTCGTACTTAGCAGTGAGTTAAATTTTAAAAACTGGATAGATAAAATATGTATATTCATTACGATATTCTCGACTATGCAAAAAAAGGAAACCTTGAAGGCGTACAGAGATGTATAGATGGTGGAATAAGTATTGATGTGTACGACAACGCAGCTAAAACTGCATTATCATACGCCTCTGAGAACGGACATTTAGAGATTGTTAAACAACTTATAAAACATGGAGCGGATATTAACCATACAGCTCACGGTGTTTCAAGTCCATTAACTTTAGCCTCAGATCATGGACATCTTGACGTTGTTAAATTTCTTATAGAGTATAGCAAAACCCTTAATCGTAGTGATAAATTTTATAACAATCTATTTCAAGGTGGATTAAATTCTGCCTCATATAATAATCATATTGAGATAGTAAAAATTTTTATAGAGCATGGCGTTACCGATCAACGTGCTTTTGTATTTGCATCAAGTGGTGGCAATATAGAAATTATAAAATTTCTGCTAGAAAACGGATCAGATATTAATATGAAAGATTTTAATGGCGATACTGCATTAATATCTGCAGCAGAGAAGGGATATATCGAAGTCGTTAAATTTCTTATAGAAAATGGTGCTACTATCAATAGTGAAAATAGTAACGGTGATACTGCATTAAAATTAGCTTTAATAGAAGGACATCGTGAAATAACAGAATATTTAATAGGGAATGGAGCAGATATTAGTCCTACTACAACTATTATTGAATGGGCAAGTTCAGGATATTTAGAAAGAGTAAAAGAGTGTGTTGAAATAGGTATTGATATTAATGCTAGAGATGATCGTAATAGCACAGCATTAAAATCTGCTTCAGATCATGGACATCTTGAAGTTGTTAAATTTCTTATTGAGAACGGTGCTGATATTAATTTAACGGACGATTACGGTAACACTCCTTTGATGAGAGCTTGCTATTATGGACATCTTGAAGTGGCGAAATTTCTCATAGCGAACGGTGGTGGTGCTTCAATTCATTTGAGTAATAATTACGGATATACAGCGTTAAAAATGGCTGCTGGAAATGGATATAAAGACGTCGCAAAATATTTGCAAAGCCTGTAACTAATAAATATATCATAGCCGTAACAAATATATCATAGCTGTAATAAGTATATAATAGTTTGAAATAAATATATAATAATCGTGTAGTACAACTGCTACTTAAGAGAGTTTAAATATTTAACAACTTCATCAAATTTATCTTGGTTAAACGGTGTTGCTCTCTCAAGTACATTGTAAACATCTTTTCTGTCTGCTCCTTGCTCAACTAAATATTTAACTGTATCCACATGACTAGAATAGATAGCATAATGCAATGGTGTTGATCATCCAACATCTACAGCTTCAATATCTGCTCCTTGCTCAACTAAATATTTAACTGTATCCACATGACTAGAATAGATAG
>CAMRDM010000086.1 GCA_947041225.1 uncultured Deferribacteraceae bacterium
CTATCTGCTTCACTTGAACAATCTTTAATACCTGATTTCTCAATTGACTCTAATAAAAGCTTAGTCGCATCGTAAGCTTGTGCTGCAAAACCATCTGATTTTAAATCCTTGTTAAACATCTTTGAGTTAAACTCATTTATCTTATCTGTTCCAGCGTCTGCTGTGAAACCTGCATAAAATATCGTGCCTATTGCAGTATCTTTTGCAACCTTCCATAGATCTGGTGATTGAAAACCATCTGCTCCAAATAAATCTATATCTAACCCTTGTTTCTTAAGCTCTAAAAGTATTAACGCTGCCTCATTGTAGTAACCTGAAAAGAAAATCGCATCTATATCTTTACCACGCAACGATGTTATCTGTGCTGAAAGATCTGTATCGCCATCACTTAACGTCTGCTCACCTACTATCTTAACGCCACCTTTTGCAGCAGCCTCTCTAAACACTTTAGATACTCCAACTGAAAACTCATTATTCACAGATGTCATCAATACAAAGTCCTTATAACCCTTCTTATTTAATGCGTAATCTATCAATACCGGCATACCATACTTATCTAATAACGTGTTACGAAATACATACGGTCTATCTGTAGTTATACCCTCAGCCGTTGCACCTGATGAAATTACAACCGTCTTGCCTCTCTCATAAACATCTCGTGTTGCAAAATATGCTCCAGAATTTGGATCTCCTATTACACCACAAACATCTGACGTTAATAATCTATTCGCTACATTAACAGCTTGTGGTTTCTCGCCTCTACTATCAAAATATATAAGCTTTACATCTTTACCGTTGATACCACCTCTAGCATTGATCTCCTCAACTGCTAATTTTGTACCCTCTAAAGTTTGTAGTCCAACAAATGCAATATTACCTGTATGTGCACCTTGATGACCTATTAAAATCTCATCGTTAGATTCTGACGATTTTTTAGGACACCCGTAAAGCACCGTTACAATAATTACTAAAAATATAGTAATATAAATCTTTCTAAAATTAGACATTAATAAATTCCCCCTCACACAAAAAACAAATACTATAATCAAAACCGATACAATAATACTCGTACAAGATAAACAATAAACGAATACAACCGCATACTAATAACCATATACAAATACCAATACCCATATACAAATGCACTCATACACAAATACCCGTACACGAACAATAATAATCTAAAACCGAACTATAATTATAAAATAACTACAATACAGTATTATTTTATACTAAAACTATCTTGTTATTGATAATAAAATAACGATAGTATATAATCTCAAATGATCTTGTAATGATACTATATTGTTAGTAAATTGTAAACATCAAGATATAAATATAAACATTTAAACAGGATATATATGAATACAAATAGAATATTAATTCACCAATGTTGTGGACCTTGCTCTATCTACCCTATCGTCAAAATTTTAGAGAGTAAGTTATTTACTCCAGTACTATTTTTTTATAATCCAAATATACACCCGTTACAAGAGTTCTATAAACGTCTTGAAGGCTCTATTCAAGTAGCTAAAAAACTTGAAGTTGAATACTATTTCGATGAAGATTACGATGTGAAATTCTTTATCAACAAAGTTATAGATAATATCGAAGAGAGATGTAATACCTGTTACGAGTTAAGGTTAGAGGAGACGTTTATTAAGGCTAAATCACTTAATATTTCAACTGTTACAAGTAGTATCTTATATAGTAAGATGCAGAAACACGATATGGTTTTAAAGATCGGTAAAGAGATGTCTGTAAAATACGGTATAGATTTTTACTATGAAGATTTTAGAGAGGGCTGGCAAGAAGGGATAGATATATCGAAGGATATGGAGATCTATAGACAAAATTATTGCGGTTGTATATTCAGCGAAGAAGAACGATTTAAAAATCAACTAAAGAAAAAATATAAGTTCGAAGAGAGAGTGTGAAGAGGATTGTAGAGAGAGATATTTATCTAGCAGATGTCAATAAGAGGACAAATATTATATGAACAAAAATATTATCGAAGTGGTAACTTTTCAAGCTAAAGAAGGAGTGTCTGAAACACAACTTTTAGAGCTAGCTAACGCATTTGGAGAGGCGTTAAAACGTGAAGTAAAAGGTTTTATAAAACGTACACTCACAAAACATTGTACAGAAGATAAATGGGTAGAGCTTGTTTGGTGGGAGTCGATGAACGATGCAAAGGCTGCATTAGAAACAGCACCAAAAACACCTGAATTCCATCAATACTGTGAAGTGCTTATTGAGAACGGATCTACTATATACTATTTAGAAGAAAAGTGAAAAAGTAGCTTTTAATCGCCTTATGCTACACTATAAAATAAAAAACTATTACCCAGTTCTTATAATAAATAAAAGCACTCTTTCAAGTGCCTTTATTTATTGCTTTAGAAACAAACTACTAATAGCATCTTTTCGGTCCTCCGTCCCATCCCCAGTATTTACTTAATTCTTTATAGATATTTGTACCTTTAATACTGTATCTAATACGTACTGTCGCATTACCATCTGTACACCATCTACCGTTTTGTAAAGTATATCTATTAGCAGGATTATTAAGAAAAGAACCCGATCCTACTTGAGAACTTCTTATATCGACAGTAACATCTACTTTAGCTGGATTAACCTTATACCATGTTTTATGTAAATATGCAGAAACTTTATGTATCCACCATAAACCATTCAAGTTCTTCTTATCTAGAACGCTTTGAAAACGATGTATCGGTGTGGTTAACACAGCTAAATCTTTTTCAAAATCTTTTACGATTAACTGCTCCTTAACTTTTAGTTTGATTTTGTACACACTTAAAAGAGGGAATTTAGTTGTGAATGTTTTAGCAGTTGAGCTATGGTAAAACCCTTGAGAACTATCAGTGATCTCCCACTCAAATGTTGGATTAACTAATCCTGCATTTGCATTAACGTTTGCAGTACATCTATACATTAAGTTATCAATATTATTACCTGCAATATCAACACAATCAAAATCAACTAATTGATCTGGCATCACAACTACATCCTTACTATAAACCACTGGTTCTGCACCTTCTATTGTTGCAGTAAGTGTAACTCTATATGTACTGTAATATTCAAACCTATGTGAAACTTCCTTTCCTTCACCTTTGTCACCAAATCGAAAATCCCATTTGTAGTTAATTTCTGCTCCGTTAGATGCCGTGGCTGATGCTATAAAATTTACATAAATATTGTTATCTGGACGTAGTGCATATGTAAATCCTACACCTGTAATAGTTGGTGCAGGAGCAGTTGTGATTGTTTTTGTGATAGTCTTATCTACTTCAACACCATTAACATAAACTCTTAATATTACATCATGTGTACCATATTTATCAAACGTGATTTGAGTACGTTTACCTGTTGTTATTTTACCAAAACCGTACTGCCACTCATACGTAGTTTCTCCAAATTTAGAGTCGCTTGTTGCTTCAACAAAATATTGTAGAGGATTATCAGGCGACACAGTATATGTAAAATCAAAATCTGTGATCACTTCTCCTACCTGAATTACTTTTTGGAATGTTTTACCGAGATCAGATTCATGTATTTTTGCAGTTACTTTAACAGTGTATAGTCCCGCATTTTCATAGTGCCGTCTTGCTTTTCCATTACTAGCTATATCGCTTTCATCAGTTTTTCCATCACCAAAATCCCAAGAATAAATCATATCTTTAATGTACGGTGTAGGCATAGCTTGAAAGTTTATAGATAAAGGTGCAGATGGAAAAGGGCCATAATCAATTCTAACATCAGTTATATATCTACTTAAATCTATATCTTTTTCAACAGATGTATTATAGTTTGTACCTTTAACATTTACAGTTAACATAACTTTATGTACAGATGTATTAGGAAATGAATGTGTTACTTGTAGTCCTGTTTTAATAACATTATTTCCAAAATCCCATTTATACTCTAACTCTCCATTTTCGATAGTACCTAAAGCTGTGAAAGTTACAACAAGTGGTGTATCTGAACTGTGGTTAAAATTAAAGTCTAAGTTTTTAACAGTTATCTGAACAGATATATCTTTAACTGTTTCAGATACAATTTGAGATTTATCACTCAACGATGAAACAGATAATTTAACCTTATAATCTCCCGGCTCTTTATAGATGTGTGTTACTCTATCTTCAGTTGATATAGTTCCATCTCCTAAATCCCATTCAACTGCGATATCTCCATACTCTTCTCTACTAGGCATAGCTGTGAAATAAGTAACTTGCAACGGGTTACCTGGATCGATCATATGTTCAAAATCTACCTTAAAATCACTTGAAGCCGTGTCTGTTGTACCACATGCGTTTAATGCTAGAAACATTAAACTGATAAATAATAATATACTTCTCTTCTTCATTTTGTATCTCCTGTTTTTATTATAATTTCAATAGATGTGATGTATCTACAGTATTGAAATATTCATATTTAGTTATGGGTGATGCTTTAATCTTGAAACTTTAAATTGTGATGTGTAACAATGAAAGATATATCTGTTTAGAAGTGTCTATTCATAAAAAGTTGTGAAAGATTACAACTTTTTAATCGTATTATATACATATAGAGAGTATCAATAAATAAGTGAATTGTCAATACACGTATTGTTAATAAGTCTGTTTTTATTTATAAAATAGTTTGATAGATAAAAGTTTTATCTACAATTAGTGCCTCAAAAAATACTCTTCCTAATGTCTTATATTACTTTCTAATTCAAATATATTACTAGGAAATAGACACACATCTAGATATCATAAAAAACCTTTCATATCTATATATAAATAAAAACGGTTTCAATATATTATAAAACTAACTATAAAAGACCTACTACTTATTAATATCTATCCATAAGTTATATCATATCCCTTATCCCCTCTCCCCTTATAAATCATCACACAATCATCCTATCTATCTATCAATCAAGAAACAATATATCTTTTTGCTTTCCTTTTTTAAAAATTCATGTATACTAAAAATATAAACAGTAACAATTACTATTACTATTTATATAAATACATTTATACATTTTTAAAAAAATATATTAATAATCTACGCCTAGAATATTATCTATGTATTTATATAAAAAATATTGATTTATAATAAAAGGAGAGAATTAGAATTATGGATAAGAAAAAATTGACAACTGCGGTAGGTGCTCCTGTTCCTGATAATCAAAACGCATTAACTGCTGGAAAACGTGGGCCTATGCTTTTACAAGATGTATGGTTTTTAGAGAAACTTGCACATTTCGATAGAGAGGTTATACCTGAAAGAAGAATGCACGCTAAAGGGTCTGGAGCGTTTGGAGATTTTACTGTAACTCATGATATATCTAAATATACTAAAGCTAAAATCTTCTCTGAAATCGGTAAGAAAACTGAACTATTTATAAGGTTCTCAACTGTTGCTGGAGAGCGTGGAGCTGCTGATGCTGAAAGAGATATCAGAGGATTTGCTATGAAATTCTACACTGAAGAAGGGAACTGGGATTTAGTTGGAAATAATACTCCTGTATTTTTTCTTAGAGATCCATTAAAATTTCCTGACTTAAATCATGCAGTAAAAAGAGATCCTCATACAAATATGAGATCTGCTCAAAATAACTGGGATTTTTGGTCGTCTCTTCCTGAGGCTTTACATCAAGTTACTATTACTATGAGTGAAAGAGGGATACCTACGTCATACCGTCATATGCACGGTTTTGGTAGCCATGCTTTTAGTATGATTAATAAAAATAATGAAAGAACTTGGGTTAAATTTCATATGGTTACGCAACAAGGGATAGAGAATTTAACCGATCACGAGGCTGAACAAGTCGTTGCTAAAAATCGTGAGAGTAACCAACAAGATCTTTTTGATGCAATAAATAATAAAGAGTTTCCAAGATGGGAGATGTTTATACAAGTGATGACTGAAGAACAAGCTGATAAAATGCCGTTCAATCCTTTTGATCTTACTAAAGTTTGGTCTAAAAAAGATTTTCCTCTTATACCTGTTGGTATGCTTGAACTTAATAGAAATCCTGCAAACTACTTTGTTGATGTTGAGCAAGCAGCGTTTAATCCTGCACATGTTGTACCGGGTATTAGTTTCTCTCCTGATAGAATGCTACAAGGAAGATTATTCTCATACGGCGATGCTCAACGTTATAGACTTGGAGTAAATAATAATAATATACCTGTAAATGCTCCTAAATGTCCTGTTCACTCATATCATAGAGATGGTGCGATGAGAACTGATGCTAATCAAGGATCTACAATCGGATACGAACCTAATACTAAAGGCGAATGGCAAGAACAACCAGAGTTTAAAGATCCTGCTATGAAACTTGAAGGAGATGCTTATCAGTACGATTTTAGAGAAGATGATAGCGATTACTACTCTCAACCGAAAGCACTTTTCAACCTTATGAATGACACTCAAAAACAAGCGTTATTTGATAATACCGCAAGAGCTATGAACGGTACTACTAAAGCTGTTCAACTAACACATATAACTAACTGTTTTAGAGCAGACCCTAATTACGGTAAAGGTGTTGCTAAAGCGTTAGGTATTCCTGATAATGAAATTAAAGGGTAATAGTTTCTATCTTAGAATTACATTATATAGTTAGTTCTTTTCACAAACCCTCAGAGTTATCAAGCCTCGATAAGTGTTTATACCTTATCGAGGTTTTTTTATATTGCAACTTATATAAAAAACTTTATATTTATATTAAGAGAAGTTTATAATATAGTTTATGCGTTTATTAATATTGACATTTATTTTCTTTATGAATAAACTAAATTTGTATGATGATATACGGAGCGAATATGAAAAAAATTACGATCAGTTTACTGTTAATTTTAACACTATCATTTGGAGTAGCATTTGCTCAAACCAATATTACGCCTAATTGCAGATATAAAGGTGTGCCACTTTACGGTAAAGTAAGAATTGTGAAAAATTTTGGTGATTTCAAGGTACAGTATGTTAATTTTTTTCCTGATCTTAAAGTACAATATGTAACTCATTCTCCGAGCCAGTGTGGAGAGTGGCAAATTGTTGATAATTTTGAAGATTTTACAATTGAAATAGTCGATCATTTCGCTGATATTCAAGTTAAGAAAGTGAATGATTTTCCAGGATTACAGTAACAACCTAAAACTATTAATACATACGTTACCTAAAATAAATAAAAGAGTGGTAAAGTAGAGATGAGTAAATCTAATCAAACAGAGTATGTTTTAGAAGATGTGGTACAGAAGAGTAGTGAAAACCCTCGTAAATTTATTACACCAACAGTTGATGAAATTGATAATCTTAAAGTTGGTAACTCTGTGCGATTAATTTTTACTATGAATACACCTCAAGATGATGAATGTTCGGCTGAAAGAATGTGGTTAACTATTACAGATATTAAAGAGGATCAGTTTTTTGGAGAACTTGAAAATAATCCATGTTATCTAAAATCTATTAAGCGTGGCGATATTATTAATTTTACGAGAGAGAATATCGCAACTGTAATAGTTAAAGATGAGGCAAAATTTGATGAGCAACAGCTTGTATTTATATCTAAAAAAGCAGTTGAAAAACGTGAGGTAAATTGGATAGTTAGAACAGATGATTTATGTGGTGAGAATGATAGTGGTTGGCAACTTTTCTACGGTGATGAAGATGATGAATATCTTGATGATCCAAGTAAGATCATTCGACTTACGATTGAGCAAGTTCTACTTTTTGAGCCTCTGCTTGAAAAACCGTTTACGGATAGAGGCTACGCTTATGAGTACGTTGAGGAGATCAGAATGTTCGTTGAGGCAGATGATTGGGTAGCTCCTGAAGATAATTAAAGAACAAATAATTGAATAAATTAATAGATCACAAAAATATTGATTTATTGATTTATTGATTATATAATTTATATATCTAACAATGAGGTAAGGAAAGTGGAAATAGTTACATTAAAATTGAATGCAAAATTACAACCTGCAGATAGACATGAGTGTTATGAAGATACATTAACAGAGCTTATGGAAGAAGCAAAATTTGGATCGATTGATGGTGGTGGAACGGCGATGATTGAAATTAACGGTAATAACGAAGTTGATTACTGTGATATTGCTATTGAGTTACCAGATATATCTGATGAGTCTATAAAGCGTTTAATTGATATTATAGAAGATTTAAGTATTCCAGTTCCTAAAGGTTCATTGTTGCAATATGGCGATGGTGTTGAAACTCCTATTGGATCGTTTGAGGGGTTAGCGATATATTTAAGTGGTACAGAGTTACCAGATGAAGTATATGAGAAGTGCGATGTGAATGTGGTTGTAGAGAATGTTGAGGAGCTTTTAGGCGACAACGGATTAATGTTGAGCCACATGGATGGTGCTCAAGATACGGCGTTGTATTTTTACGGATTTTCGTTTGAAGAGATGAAAGAAGCTATAATGCCATTTCTTAATGAATACCCATTATGTAAAGGTTGCAGAGTTGTTCAGATAGCTTAGATTGTTGATACTCATATATATAAGATATTGATACTTAAAGAGATTTTGAGTAAGAATTTTAATATAAAGTTAAACCCCTACAGTTTTTTACGCCGTAGGGGTGTTTTTTATATGATATTTTAGTACAAAATTATTACTAAATTAGTACCTTATTTATTACTTGTTTATTACTAAATTAGTACAACTTTATTACTTCTAATTTACTTAGTTGTAACTGGTTGCTTTCTAAGCGTTGGATATAAACTGTTTGTAAGCTCCCAAACTGTATCAAAATTCCAATCGTTGAAATTAGTATCAACTGCAAACTCTGCCTTATTAAGTGCTTTAGACTTATTACTTATGTTAATGAAGTTGTCCATGCCACTGCCTACTGCTTTATCAATACCGTCTGTATTATCATGCAACCAATAAATATTAGTCGCAGTAATAGAACTCATTCCAATCCTACCTATAATACCACCATCTGAACCCTGATATTCTGCTGCTGTTACAATTTTAGCATAACTATGAGAATTTGTAATAGTTACAAGTGTAGTTTCATAACCACTACTATATCCAACAAGACCACCACCACTATTGCCTCCAAACATCTTACCACTGTTTGAACTGTTATCAATTGATAACGTAGCATTGCTCCATCCAATCATACCACCTACAATATGTCCTGCTGTATCCATACTATTAAAACTATTCTTGATACTTAAAAATAACCTACTATGTCCAACAAGACCTCCAACAAACTTACCAACCGTTCGTGTTGCAGTCCTAATGCTTGAACTATTCTCAATTATTACTATTCCACCACTATATCCAACAAGACCACCAGCTGTAGACGTATTTATAGATTTGATAATACCATGATTAGAACTTTTATTAATTTTTATAGTTGAATAATTAGAACTAGCGTATCCAATAAGACCACCAACATAATTCCTCTCTTCCATTCTGCCTGTTCCTACCACTACTATACCACTGTTTACACTACTTTCAATAGTTGCACTTTCATGACTCTTTCCAACAAGACCACCAGCTATAGACGTATTCATAGATTTGATAATACCATGATTAGAACTTTTATTAATTTTTATAGCTGAATCATCAGAACTAGCGTATCCAATAAGACCACCAACATAACTCCTCTCTTCCCCTATGCCTGTTCTTACCACTACTATACCACTGTTTACACTACTTTCAATAGTTGCACTTTCATGACTC
>CAMRDM010000087.1 GCA_947041225.1 uncultured Deferribacteraceae bacterium
TTGGTTTGTGGGTTGTTTTTTTTTTTTTTTTTAAAGAAAATCTCTCTCTCTCTCTCTCGGGGGGGGGGGGGGGGGGGGGGGGGGGGGGTTAGTTATTAGGGTTATTTGACTCCCATTGTTTAATTGCTTTTTTAATTCTATCATCAAATTCATTATTTTCTAATTCCTTTCGCAATGCTTTTAGTTCTTTAGTGTCAGTGTTTGTGGTTAACAGTATGAAGCAATCCTTATCTAAAAATGATAAAATATTTCCATCCATATCTTGGATATTAAATTCTACAAAATTCACAGTCGTTGCTGTACTATATTTGGGATGCTGGATATTGTAATTTCCCATACGAAACCATTTATATTCTTCACACATATTATCAAGAATATAGCGTAATAAGTGACGTTCGTTTTTGTCTAATAGATATTTTAATGATAAAAATCCTAGAGTGATTATGGGTATATACTCTACTTTATGAGTACTTGATTCGCATTTTATATTGGTAGGTAAGTGTATTAGTTCAATATCCAACTGATTTAGGGTATAGGTTTTTATATTGCTGTATTTAAATATGTCACTTTCACTACTTTGGATGCAGTTTTCTAAAAATTCTATAGCATAGTTTTTATAAGTATTGAATTGTTTTTTTTTAACCCACAAGTTATAAATAAGTTTTCCAAACCAATAAACTGATGTTATGAATATCGACACTCCTGCTGAAATAAATGCTGCTAGAATATTTGTATCCATGTTCTCTCCTCATAACTTTTCTTGTGTACACGAACTACTTGAACATCTTATTAAACCATATATTTGAAATTATGCAACTTGTATTTTATTCGTAACTATCTGTTATATATAGATATAATTATATACTTACGAAAAAAAGAGGCGAATAGTTCTAAAACACTATCCACCTCATATATCTTACTTTAAAATTATTTCTAAAATTCTAAACCATAAAATTTTTAAACCGTAACCGTATACATAAAATCCGTGTACTCAACCGTGAAACAAAAACTTAAACCGTAACCACAATCGGTGTTCACAATCGTGAAACAAAAACTTAGTTCGTGTACTCAACCGTATACTTAAAAGCCATAAAATTATTTAACTCTATTAGCTGAGCCTAGTACAGATTCGTTTTTCTGTTTATATGCAACAACAAGTTCTGCACGAGCGTTACCTAAATATTTTCTAGGATCAAACTCTTTCGGATCGTTAAATAATGTCTCTCTAACTATCGCTGTGAATGCTAATCTACCATCTGAATCAATATTAATTTTACATACTGATGATGCTGCAGCTTTACGCAACTGTTCCTCTGGAACACCAACTGCGTTCTCCATTGATCCACCGTACTGATTTATCATATCAACATATTTTGCAAGCACAGATGATGCTCCATGTAAAACTATTGGAAAGCCCGGTAATCTTTTCATACACTCTTCTAATATATCAAATCTTAATGGAGGTACAGACTCTCCCTCTTTAAGTTTAAATTTATACGCACCGTGTGATGTTCCTATCGATATAGCTAAACTATCAACACCTGTTCTTTTTACAAAATCTTCTACTTCATCTGGATCAGTATAATGAGATACTTCATGTGATACATCATCTTCAATACCAGCTAGAACTCCAAGTTCTCCCTCAACAGTAACGCCGTGTGCATGAGCGTACTCAACAACTTTTTTAGTTAATGCAACGTTCTCTTCATAAGGTAGAGATGAACCATCTATCATTACAGATGAGAAACCTTTCTCTATACAGTCAACACACAACTCATAAGAATCACCGTGATCTAAATGAAGAGCTATAGGAATATTACAACCTAACTCTTTAGCGTACTCAACAGCACCTATTGCAAGGTATCTAAGGATCGTACTGTTAGCGTAATTTCTAGCACCTTTTGATACTTGTAGTATTACAGGTGAACGAGTTTCAACACACGCTTGAACGATCGCTTGTATCTGTTCTAGATTATTGAAATTGTATGCAGGTACAGCGTAACCGCCAGCCATTGCATCTTTAAACATATCCTTAGTATTAACAAGTCCCAACTCTTTATAAGAAATAGCCATTTACTACTTCCTCCTCTATTTGATTTATTATACTGCATCTAATAATATTAACTTAAAAAAAAATATAGAAAAATTGATAAATAGTTTTTACAACACAGAAAAGTATTATCAATGAAACTATTTAACATTATCATATATTAAGTATTTGTTTGTCAAGCAACTTATAATATGTTGATAACATAGGTATTGAATGAGTAAATAGATTTTGAGCAGATAGTTAAAAATATAATTTATTGTATTGATGATAAATGAAGAAAGAGGTGAAGTATTGATGAGTTAATATTTTAAATATCACGAGTGATAGAGAGCGATATAAATTACTCTTTGATATATAGTACACCTTGTATGCTTCGGTTTAGTGTATTGTATAATTTTGTTTTATCATTTTTTTTATCGAAATATGTTTCAGAGTTGATTATAGTAAATATGTAATCAAGTTTAATAGTATCACATTTGCTATAGCTCATATCCCATTCAAATATTTTAGACACATCTCTCTTGATAGTTCCTATAGAGTACGATCTTGACATTCTTTGCGTATTAAAACTACAAGTTAAAGTTATCGTTGGGTATCCTAATGTTTTGTTATATACGTTTGTTATTTTGAAAGACATAGTTTTTTCATCTTTACTATAATTAAGCGATACGACATTATTAGACACAGTATTTTGTCTTAGGATATCTACTTTAGTCTTAGTTGCACAGCCGACGGATATTACTGTTATCAGTATAGATAAAAATAATAGCTGTAGATTAAACTTGTTTTTTAGTAACTTTATTAATAATTTTTCGAGCAATATCATTGACTCCAGTAGTTAAGTTTTTAGATACTTCGGTAATTTTATCTAGTGGTAATTTAGAGTTAGATTTAATCGCCGTATTATCGTCACCTAGTTGTTCTATATTTTTTTTAATAGTATTAATACTATCAAATTCGTGAATAAAAAGTTGAGGATCGATTTTTCCTTCATCGATATAATTATACAGTTTGCTAAGTATTATACTTTCCTTTTCGGACAAACTTCGTTTAAGTGTATTTATTTCCATTTTTTTCTTAGAGATAGTAACTAGTTTCGCCGACTCAATAGTCATACTATTGATAGCGATTGCTAATTTACTTCTACCATTTGATTTTTCCATATTTGCTCCTTTATGAGGATATGACAGTAAGTTATCCAGCAGTTATTTTAGTTATGAGATCTTCAATTTTATCATTCATATTGCTTATTATCCATAGTAGAATAACGTTTGCGACTAATGATAGCAGAAAGAAAGATGATAGAATTGATACAGCAATAAATCTTCTTTTATTTTTAAAGTATAGAAAAACACCAACACGTTTTTTAGTTGTTTTAACGGTGGTATTTTCTTTAATAAATTTAGAAAAAGGAGAATCAACAATAGCGATCCAAGGACCGTTATAAGTAGCGATATATTCATCAGGTAGGATATTTCCAACCTCTATTGCTTTGATAATATCGTTAGAACTCATACCTTCTTTAATAAATCCACCATCGAGTAAAACTCTAAATATGGTTGCTTTATTTTGCAGTATATATTTAGATCCACAAGAGTTGCATACCGCTATCGACTTACTTACATTTTCCATAGGACTAAAACATTTAGCACATAGTATTTTCATTTCTATACCCTTCCATTTTTATTCCCATTTTTTGTATAGATTATTATCTATCTCTACCGAGTCCAGCAGTTTGCCTATCACAAAATTAACAAGATCATCAATCGTTTTAGGTTGATGATAAAAAGCAGGTGCTGCGGGCATGATTATAGCTCCAGCATCTATCAGTTTTCTCATATTATCTAGGTATATTTTTGAAAGAGGCATCTCTCTAAATATAACAGCTATTTTTCTTCTTTCTTTTAAAGCAACATCGGTTAATCTTTCAATAAGGTTTATGCTTATTCCGTTTGCAACACGTGCAATATATCCCATTGATGCAGGTACGATAAATGAGTAATCAACTCTATTAGATCCAGAAGCTATATCTGCACCTATATCATTTATATCGTAAATTTTATCAACATTGAGATTATTTCTCTCTAAAAAATCTTCTATATTTTTGTAAACAGTATTATCTTCAGCGTTAGCGTTAAGTAGAGCGTTATTAGTTGCAGCAACAGATAGATGATAGTTCTGTTGTGAAAGATATGATAACAATTTTTTGCTATATATATTTCCTGATGCTCCAGTCATTCCAACAAATACACGTTTCTTTATATCCATAAAATTATACCTATACTAATATATCAGTTATCGTAAATAAACCTAGAGTAACCGAGATATATGCGTTAATATTAAAGAACGCTATGTTTAATTTTGATAGATCTTCTTTAGATAAAAGAGAGTGTTCATACGCCATAAAAGCAGATATAATTATAAGTCCAGATATATAAATATATCCAAGTCTTGAGTTAAAAAACAGAGAGACTAAAAATATCAATGTAATTATGTGTGATACTTTCGATAAGATTAAAGTTACTCTCACACCTATTAACGCTGGTATTGAGAACAGATTATTCTCTCTATCAAAATCTATATCTTGAATAGCGTAAAGCATATCAAATCCTGCTACCCAGAATATAACTGCTAAGGATATTATAATTGGAACGATAGATATTGAACCAGTAACAGCTACCCAAGCACCTATTGGCGCAAGCCCTAAAGATATTCCAAGCAGTAGATGGCAGAACGCTGTATATCTTTTAGAGTAAGAGTATAGTACAAATAATATTATAGGGATAGGTGATAACATTAATGTTAGTCTGTTAAGCATATACGCTGCGAAGAAGTATATTACGATAAATGCAATTGTATAAGCTAATGTACTATTTGGAGATATATTTCCTTTTGGTAGATCTCTATTTTTTGTTCTAGGGTTTGCAGCATCGATATCTCTATCTACGTATCTATTGATCCCCATAGCAGCCGTTCTAGCCGATACCATAGCTACTACTATCCATAATATAGTGTTACCGTCTGGTAGTCCGTTTGCAGCAAGCACCATAGCCATAAGTGCGAACGGTAGAGCAAACACTGAGTGCTCAAATTTTATCATTTTGAAGTAAGTTATCAAATCTCTCATTTATATTTTTAACCACCTAACTTATTATATTTATAATTGCGTGAAGGAAATCATCAGCTTCGTTTAGACTTTCACTTCTAACGATATTTAAATCTGCTTTTTTGTAATCATTAATTAATTGATGATCTATTTCAATTAAAGTTTCAATATGATCTGAGATGAATGATATAGGAACGACGACGACATTATCAATCTCTCTACTTTTTAAATCGTTCAACGTATCTTTAGTAGATGGAGCAAGCCATTTCACAGGTCCAACTTTACTTTGATACGATATAGCATAATTTTTAAGCTTTAGTTCATTAACGATCCTATCTACATGATTTACAATACTTTTTTGGTAAGTATCACCTTTCTCTAAGTATACTAATGGTATAGAGTGCGCAGAAAAAAGCACAAATACATCTTTCAATGTACAGTTTAAATTTTCCACTGCATTTTCTACTCTTTTCACAACAGCGTTGTGATATATATTGTTATCGTACCATTCATTGATTATAATAAGTTTTTCATATTTTGCCTTATTAATGAGGTTACTTTTCATGATACGTTTTAGAGTTGTACCTGTTGTAGTATCAGAGTAATGAGGGTATAGAGGCAGTATGATTATCTTTCTGTAATCACCTTTTAAAACAGTTTGAATTGTATCTTCAATATATGGCTTGAAGTAACACATACCGAGTATAAAATCAGCTTCGATCCCAGTTTTATCGTGGTATAGTTTAGGTAGTAGTTCGATAAGTTTATTGTTGTAATAATTTTGAGGAGATCCACCGTTTTCCATTCCCATCATAAGATATTCAGGAGCGATTTTTTTAGCTCTTCTTTTAGATATAACCGATGATAATATTTTTTGTCCTAAACTTCCAACATGAAAATCGATTATATCTCTATCCGAGAAGAGGTTCTTTAAGAATATCTGTATAGAGTCGGTAGAATCAGGGCCCCCCATTCCGAGTAAAATAACTGCATCTTTTTTAATAGCCATAATTTTTTAACTACGAATTCTTAACAAGATCTACAAGGTATTTAACATTTTCAACAGGTGTTAGAGGCATAATACCGTGTCCTAGATTAAAAATATGTCCTTTAAGGTTTGATGCTGATGTTAAGATATTTTCAGTAGCAGTTTTAATTATAGATTGATCTGCAAAAAGTATAGATGGATCAAGATTACCTTGAAGACAGAATTTATTATCAAGTCTATCATCGGCATCTTTTAAATCTATCTTCCAATCAACACCTATACAATCAGCTTTAAGTGTTTTAATAGAGTCAAAATAGTTAGCACCATCTTTTGCAAAATAAACTTTTGCAGCACCTTTAAGAGAGTTAATTAGATGTTCAACGTAAGGTAGAACAGATTTTTTATACTCATCAGGTGGAAGAATTCCAGCCCAAGTATCGAATATTTGTACGATTGAACAACCAGCATCTATCTGTGCTTGTAGATATTTAATCATTGTATCGGTTAATAGTTCCATAAGTCGTGAATATGTTTCATTATCGTTTAGCATAAGTTTTCTAATTTCTGTAAAAGATTTAGAACCTTTTCCTTCAACCATATAACAAGCAAGTGTGAATGGAGCTCCTGCAAATCCGATTAATGGCACATCTAAATCTTTAACTAATAGTTTGATAGTATCGTAAACATATTTCAAACCACTTTCAACTTGAAACGGTTTTAATCTATTAAGATCAGCCATATTTCTAACAGGGTTTGAAATAGTTGGTGCTGGACTGAACTCTAAATTTACACCAAGTGGTTCAACAGCTGTTAGAATATCTGAGAATAATATAGCTGCATCAAGTCCGAATGCTTTAATCGGTTGCATAGTTACTTGATAAGCCGCATCAGGTGTTTTGCATAGTTCAAGAAAAGAGTATTTAGATCTAAGCTCTCTATACTCACTCATATACCTTCCAGCTTGACGCATTAACCATATAGGAGATCTTTCTGTTTTTTCTTTATTTATAGCACGCATAATTAGATCATTCATCATTTTAACTCCGTGTTTGACAACTTATTTTATTCTATATTTCGCATATAACTTATTGATTATAATAATAATTAAGCGTCATGATAACTTTTAAAAGATTAAAATTCAAGTTTTTAATTTTATAATTATAGGTATGAATAGATATTATGTACTGTTTTATAGTATATAAACCTTGCAAAAATGCTATTAATTTGATAATATTACCCTTTAATTATCAGTAAGATTAGGAGTATTGTGATTATGTATAAAGTTCTCATAACCGACCATATAGCGGCAGAAGGAATAGAGTTTTTAGAGAAAGATCCGAATATCTCATACGATGTAATTCCGGGTATAAGTAACGATGAGATAAAGAAGATATTACATGGTTATGATGCGATAATTACTCGTTCAGGAACGAATGTTGATGCTGATCTTCTTGAGAATATCGGTAAATTAAAAATAATCGCAAGAGCAGGTGTTGGATTAGATAACGTTGATATTGAAACAGCAAGTAAGAAAGGTTTAATCGTTATGAACGCACCAACTGGTAACACATTAGCTGCTGCTGAATTGACTATGGGTATGATAATGGCAGCTGCTCGTAAAATCCCTGCTGCAAGTGAGTCAACAAAGAAAGGTGAGTGGGATAGAAAACGTTTTATGGGTATCCAGCTTTATAATAAAAATTTAGGAATAGTCGGAATAGGTAGAATTGGTGGCAATGTTATCTCTCGTTGTAAAGCGTTTGGTATGAAAGTTTTCGCATACGATCCATATGTTAAAGAATCAAGAGCTGAAAAGTTAGGCGTTACATTATGTAAAACGTTAGATGAAGTTTTAGCAGTAGCAGATGTTTTAACCTTTCATACACCTTTAACAGATGAGACACGCAACCTTATATCTGATAAAGAAATCAACAAAATGAAAGATGGTGCTATCCTTGTAAACTGTGCAAGAGGTGGAATAGTTTCTGAGGATGCTATATATAACGGTGTAAAATCAGGTAAACTTTTCGCAGCAGCGGTAGATGTTTTCGATCAAGAGCCACCAGTTGGTAGTAAACTATTAGAGTTAGAGAATATTTTTATTACTCCTCATATCGGTGCAAATACAGATGAAGGACAGAAAGGTGTTGCAGTTATTATATGTGAACAAGTAGCTCATGCGTTAAACGGTAGACAGTATCAGAACGCTGTAAATATACCATATATGAAATCACAACTTCCAGCAGATATGAAAATATATTTTGAACTTGCAGTAAGTATGGGAAGACTTGCAGCACAGATGATAGATAGTAGTCCTGAAGAGTTACTGTTATCTATGATCGGTAAAAGATTTGAAGAAGATTTTGGAGAACGTACATTTGATTCTCCGTACAACTACCAACCTTTTACAGTTGCAGCTCTTAAAGGATTTTTAGAAGTTAGTTTAAATGATAACATAACATTTGTATCAGCACCTTACTCGGCTAAAGATCATCATATTACTGTTATGGAACAGAAACTTGAACATTATCACCAATATAACGATCTATTAGTATTAAAGGCAAGAAGCAAAGATAAAGAGTTAACAATTACAGGAGCTGTGTATCCAGATCAAAGAGCGTATATAACATCTATTGATGGGTTTAATCTAGATCTGTTAGCATCAGGAAATTATCTGTATTTTAGAAATAACGATACTCCGGGTATAATAGGTAAGATCGGCACACATCTTGGTAATAACAATATAAATATAGCAAACTTTGAACTATCAAGAGTGCATAAAGATGATTCTGCTCATGAAGCTGTTGCGTTTGTACTTGTTGATGACCATATTAACCCTTCAGTTATAGAGTCAATATCTAAGGTTGAAGGCATTTTGGCAGTTAGACAGATTAAATTGTAGTTAGCATATTTAACAATTTCACCATTTACGGTTGAAGGCATTTTGGCAGTTAGACAGATTAAATTGTAGTTAGCATATTTAGCAGTTTCACCATTTACGGTTGAAGGCATTTTGGCAGTTAGACAGATTAAATTGCACTTAGCATATTTAGCAGTTTCACCATTTACGGTTGAAGGCATTTTGGCAGTTAGAC
>CAMRDM010000088.1 GCA_947041225.1 uncultured Deferribacteraceae bacterium
GCTTAGTTCGTGGGGCTTAGTTCGTGGGGCTTAGTTCGTGGGCTTTAGTTCGTGGAGCTTAGTTCGTAAGGCTTAGTTCGTGGGGCTTAGTTCGTAGGGGTTAGTTCGTGGGGCTTAGTTCGTGGGCTTTAGTTCGTGGGGCTTAGTTCGTGGGCTTTAGTTCGTGGAGCTTAGTTCGTAAGGCTTAGTTCGTGGGGCTTAGTTCGTGGGGGGTTAGTTCGTAGGGGGTTAGTTCGTGAGGCTTAGTTCGTGGGGCTTAGTTCGTAAGGCTTAGTTCGTGGGGCTTAGTTTAAGGGATTTTACACTAACCGTTATGAAACTAAATAAACTATCTGTAACAGCTAACCTATTTATTCTCAAAATAATCATGCAAACTATCTAACAAATCTAATCTATCGCACATACATACACAAAATTATAAAACCATACAAGCAATCCAATCTATCACACACGCACTAAATCATACAAAATAATCTAGCAATCTAACCTATCAAATGCACGCACAAAATCACATAACCATACAAGCAAGCAAATCTATCACACATGCACAAAATCATACACGCAACTTACTCTATCGCACATACATGCACAAAATCATACACGCAACTTACTCTATCGCATATACATGCACACTAAAATAACCATCACCTAAAAACTTTATCTTTTATTTACCAACATATCTTTCATCTTATTCATGATACCAAGCTCTTTTACAACTTTCACTTTCTTATTACTATACATATCTATCCCTGTGTAATAGATCGCTGTTGATACTGTTGATGGGGACGGTGTAAATATCTGTACCTGTTCTGGCTTAAATTTTAGATACTTTTTAATCATCTTTTCTGTATGGTTAACAGTTGATATATCCTCACCCGGATGCCCTACTAAAAAGTAGCACGATACAAACTGTTTCTTATCTAACTGTACATTCAATTCATCATATAGCTTTAAGAAAAACTCGAAATCCTTATTCGCTGGTTTCTTCATTACATCTAAAACATTATCATCAAATGATTCTGGAGCTAATTTTATCTGTCCAGATACATGATCTTTAACTATCTGTTTAATATACTCTTTACCGTGCTCACTATCTGCGATAACTGTATCGTATCTTATACCACTTGCTGCATATATCTTCTTAACTCCTGCAATCTTTCTAGCTTTAACAAGTAGATTGATTAACGGCTTATGTGATATATCCATAGACTTACACGCTGACGGATAAAGGCACTTTTTATCTTTACACGCACCAAGTTTCTCCATCTTCTTACAAGAGGTCATATACTGATTAGCTGTAGCTCCACCTAAATCAGATACCACACCCTTAAAGTTTGCAAGAGAAGTATAATATTTTATCTCTTTTAATATAGATGCTTCCGATCTTGATATAACTCTTCTACCTTGATGAATAGTTATCGCACAAAACGAGCAATCTCCGTAACAACCTCTATGCGTGTTTACAGAAAATTTTGCCGTCTCTTCAGCCTTAATCATACCTCTATATTTTGGGTGCGATCTATGGCTATACATAAGCTCTGAGGCTTCATCTAATATCTCTGTTGTGATAATCGATGGAGGATTTAGAACAACATATCTATCTCCAACTTGTTGAAATAATCTAGTACTATACACATCTGATGAGTTATCGTAAAACAGTTTAAACATTTTTAGAAAACTCTCTTTACTATCTATACACTCTTCAAATGATGGCATAACAATATCTGTATCCGTTAGAGTAACATTCTTCACAGGCTCAAGATACGCTAAACCTCTTATACTTTTATAATCTTCACCATTCTCAATAGCTTCTGCTAATTCAACAATAGATCTCTCTGCCATACCGAAAAGTATTATGTCGGCTTTAGAATCAAAAAGTATCGGACGTCGAAGTTTATCGGTTGTTGAATCGTAATGTGTTACTCTGCGTAATGATGCCTCTATCCCACCTAACACTATCAACTGTTTCTCTTCACCTTTAAACGCTCTACGGATTAAGTTTGTGTATACGATAACCGCTCTATCTGGACGACGATTATTTACGCCCCATTCAGTAAAATCACAACTTCTACGAGGCTTACCTGTTGCTGTATAGTTCGATACCATAGAGTCAACCATACCTGATGTTATACCCCAGAATAATTTAGGTTTACCGAATATTTTAACAGATGCATCATCATCGATATTCGGCTGATCTATCACCGCAACTCTATAGCCGTACGACATCAACAATCTTGACAGAAGTGCAACGCCTGATGTTGGTGCATCTATTAACGCTTCTCCTGTTACTATGATAATATCTAACTCACTCCAACCAAGTGAGGCAACTTCTTTTTTTGTGGTTGGTATACTCTCTATATCTATATAACTCAATTTTAACTCTCAATATTAATCTATCAAAACCATATACATAATTTATATAATAGTTATAATATCTCAACTATTTATTTATCTCTTCTATCATCAATATAACAAATTGATCGGTTTAAATAAAGAACTTTTATAATAATCTGTTTTCAAAATGATATAAATGACATATTATAATATTATGACTTTTGAGTATAATATCAAGTACGGAAAATATAAAAATATCTCGCTTAGAGTTGATCGTTTAAAAAACATAACGGTAACAGCTCCCTCTAATATAAATATTGATCTGATTAAAAATTTTGTAAATTCTAAAACCGACTGGATAATAAAAACCTTAGATAGAATTGAAAGTAAAAACGATACTGAGATCAAAGTTTCTGGTAACACAATACTCCTATTTGGAGAGGTTTATGATTTTGTCTTTGCTCATAATATAGGTAAAGAGATAATTATTAATCATCATAAAAAAGAGATCTACGCATCTAAAAATCTTATCACAAATACCGATCTATTAATGAAATTTTATAAACGTGAAGCGATCTTTTATATACCCTCTAAAATATATGAACTTGCAAAAAAATTAGGGTTTACAGTGAACGGTGTTAAAGTTAGAAAAACTAAATCTATCTACGGTAGTTGCTCATCTAAAGGGATTATCACAATTAGTGAAAGAGTGATCCTTGCTCCTAAAGATGTGATAGACTCAATTATTATACATGAATTAACTCATCTAAACTGTATGAATCACTCTAAGAAGTTTTACGATAAATTATATGAACTATCACCGAACTATAAAATATGTAACAACTGGCTGAAAGAGAAAATGCCTAGAAACTATCCACCAACTAGAGTTTAAATTAAGCAAAAAAATAGCTGTTCTATATCTATACAATATAATCATACGGATACAAAACAGCTATCAACTAAAATTTATTTATTAAAATTTACAGTAATAAAAAATTACTTCTTCTCACCTTTTAACAGAATGAAAGAGTACTCTGGATCACTAAATTGATGAACGTCTGGATAGTTTTGAAATAACCAACCATCAAACACAATCCTATCATCTTTATATAACTTGACCTTAGTCGCAGGATTAACTTCTTCTAACGATGAGTTTATAACGCCTTTCTCATCCATCTTAAATGTAGTAAAAAAAGAGTCCACAAGTATTGAATACGGTGTTCCTTTGATAACTGTTTTTTCCTTAAATGGTAATGTTACTTCGTTTATTACTTTACCATCTTTCACAGAGACAACATTTAAAACTATACCTTTATATTTAGCACTAATCTCAGGCAATAAAACATCTGCGTTTTGAGTTGAGGGAGGTTTTATACCCATTGTAGAGTCTGCACTGCTACCTGCTTTCATACCTGCATCTTTCATCGCATTTACTTTCGGTACAGAACCATCTGACTCTGAACGTTTTGAGTTCTGCGAACATGCTACAAATAAAATTGAAAAAGAGAGACACACAACTAATAATATTAACTTCTTCATCATACACACTCCATATAAATAACTGTAAGAAATATAGCAGATATACCGAAAATACTCAAGCTATTCTACTACATAAATAATTGAACTGATATCAACTAACTATAATAAATTGATCACTATATATAGTAAAAAGACGACAAATAATAAATATCTGTCGCCGTATAATTGATGTTTTATAATCTAAAACTGTATCTATAAAAAACTATTTTGTGTTAGCATTCATATTAGCTATAGGTCCACGGATATGTCCGTAAGGAGAAACTTTAATGATAAACTTGTTACCTGAACTATCTTCAACATTAGCTATAAATGCTGTGTGTCCTCTTCTGCTTTGAAAAGTTTCAATATTGTTCAATTTATAACCTTTTAAATTTTTGATATAATCATTAACTTTAACGTTTGCATCACTCTCTGTTATAACAGGAGTATTTGAATTTGTACCACCGTAACAACCACCATGTCCACCGTGTCCATTACCGTTACCCATGTGTCCATTACCCATGTGTCCATTACCCATGTGTCCACTACCGTTATCAGTGTATCCACCGTAACCCATTTGTGCATGAACCGAACTGTAAGATGCTACTGACGCTAACGCTACTACTGCAAATCCGATAACTAAAATCTTTTTCATAAAAAACTCTCCCTTAAAAATAATTTTTATTTAATATAATACTGCATTACTCAAACTAATAATCTAAACTCTACACAACCTATATAAATTTAAAACCTCTTAACTAAGTTAACTTATAGCGTTCAACCTAATAATTATATAATATATAAAAAATGTATGTTGCAGTATAAATACTCTCTATATAACCTTAGTCTCTACAAAAAATAATCGGTTACAAAAAAATATTTATATTTCATTAAAAATTAAATTTATATCATATTAACTAGATATAAAAATAGAGATGTGAGTATTATACTTTGTATATGTATGACATCACAAAATGTTTTTGGTTTAAAAAAATATAATTATTGGTTTGTTTCTGTAAAATAGATATTTAAGGTTAAATAAAAAAATGACGAAAAATAATAAATATCTGTCGTCTGAGGAGTAACAACTTATAAAATAAAACTGTATCTATAAAACCCTACTGAGGATTTGTGTTCATTATAGGTCCAGTTATATATCCGTATGGAGAAACTCTAACTATAAGTTTATTGCCTGATGCATCTTCAACATTTGCGATAAATGCTGTGTGTCCGTTTCTGCCTTGAAAAGATTCTACGTTCTTAACTTTATAACCTTTGAAAGTTTTCATATATTCTTTAACTTTAACTTCTGCTTCTTTCTCAGTTATTACAGGAGTATTTGAATCAGCTCCACCGTAACCACAACCATGTCCGCCACTCATATGTCCATTACCGCCCATATGTCCATTACCACTCATATGTCCATTACCACCCATATGTCCACCGTTACTCTGTGCATAAACTGAACTCATTACTGCAACTGATGATAACGCTACTACTGCAAATCCGATAATTAAAAACTTTTTCATAATAATTCTCCCATAAAATATTTTTTTATTAAATATACTACTGTATTAATTAAATCTATAATCTAAATTTTTACTTATTTAAGCTAACTTTAATCACTCAATTAAATAAAAATATAGCATATAAAAAATCTAAAGTGCAGTACGCATACTCTGTATATAACCTTAGTCTTAGTAACTTAAATTTGGTTACAAAAAAATATTTATATCGATAAAAAAAAGACGATAGATAAAATCCACCGTCTTCTAAAACATCAAATATTATAAAATATTTTCTATTATTTATTCTACTTCTACAATCAAATAAATCGATCAATTAAAAGTATCTCATTTAAATCATATAAACTACTAACGATCTTGGAATGGACCTTTAACTTCACCACAAAGAGAGATATAAAAATCTAAACCAATTCTGCTTGTAACAGATTCTGCTTCAATCTCAAAACCACCACCTTTATACTCTTCAATCACTTCAACGTCAGAGATAGTGTATCCAGGATGAGATTTAGCCAACATACCTTCTACCATTTTAGTCGCATCAGCAAGGGTTAATGTTGCAGATTTTGGAGGACATTTAGCAAAATACTTTGACTGAGGCATATCCTTAGCGATAGCCAACGAAAAGAATGAAGAGATAGCTAAAACAGTTACCATTAATAATACTTTTTTCATGAAATTTCTCCTTTGATATTTAATATCTAAAATCATTTTATAAACCACTCAATGATCCATAAAATGTATTATAGCCTTACTTCTTTTTATTAGCAATTATTTTATATCTATTACAATATCATAGTATAAAAAATCAGTAATACATAAATAAATTTTGATTATAATTTGTATCATATTATAATACCTAACTCATTATTATAGACAAACTCTACCTATTTTTGTTCACAAATAACAACTATTTATTTGGTAGCATACTAATTCTTATCAGCTCATCAATCTCTTCTTTAGTAGATTCTATACTGCCTAGATTAGGATATTTTGGAAATTCTGGTTCTGTAATTTCTGCTTTTACTAGAGCGATTTTTGCCAATTTGATAGCATCATTCCTGTTCCCCATTCTATCATTCAACATAGCGCCAACTTTTGCGTATAGATACTCATCGTTGACAAACGTAAAACTTTTCTTAGGAAATTTATTAAAAATCTTCATCGCTTTTGTGTACTCTTCTTCTAGATTACCTTTTATTACAGCATCTATATATCTAAGTGGCGTATCAGAGTTGCCGTACTGTCCACGCTTATTTAATCGATGATTACCACCTTTCAAATAATACAATGATGCTTTCAAATAATTCTTATTATCCATATAGAAATCTGCAAGTTCATCCATCGCTTGCACTACACTAATTACTTCGTCGTAATACTCTTCAATTACACGGTGCATGAGTTTTTCACCGATAGCAGATATATTCTGATCGCTACTGTTCAATAAGGAACTAGCCTGAATTCTTAGATATTGAGCTTTTCCAGAATCACCTCGTGCACGTTTAAGTTTCGCTTCAAAAACCTCTGCGATGTCACTATTCCATGTCGTGTTTCTAAACCAACTATCTCTAGACATTGTAAACTCCAATAATTAATAGAAGTAATGCTATAACTATAACATATTTGTAAAGCGTTGCTTGTATTGGAAAAAATAGATGGAAAACCATTTACTCTTACAGCAACTTTGATATATTGTAGCTTATATCTTAAAAATGGCAATAAAAAACATACTAAACTTATAAAGAGTAGTATGTTTTAAATGATTGTTAAATCGGGGCGACTGGATTCGAACCAGCGACCCTCTGTTCCCAAGACAGATACGCTACCAAGCTGCGCTACGCCCCGTTTAAGTTCAATCAAGAACGATGAGTTTATCTATTTATTCGGTAATTGTCAAGATATAAATTATCTGAGCAAAAACCACACCCTTTATAATCGATCAATAACTTAAAAAAATAACAGTATTTCTAACTAACTTATAGTAAAAGTAAAAAAAAATAAACATCGAAATTTAATGGTAACTTATAATTTATAACTTATAATTATCTAAATAGAACGCATTGTTTCTAGTAGGAGAAAACATATGTTTGCATTAATTACATTAAAAATTCATACAATATTAATAAGTAAAATCTTCTCAAGTCCGTTTTCAATCATCAGTAATAACTATTCAGAATTGAGTTTCTTTAACAGTAAAGATGAACATACAAGTATGCTTTACCTCACATTTAAATACATTACGTTAACGATTTTTTGTGTCGGAATAGCTCTTTTTTGCTACCTTGTGTATAAAGCTTATAAAGAAAATAAAAAACATAAAAACTTCTATGAGACTCATCATGTAGGTGTCACAGCCGAAGATATTGCACATTATAAAACTAAAATAGATCAATAAAAATATTTGATTTGATTTATGAAAAAGTAACTGAAGTACTTTGTAGCAAACAGTTTTGTGATTTAACTTTGATTAAAAATATTTATTCGTAAACGCTTTGTAATCTGGTTCAGTTGTTCTATCTATTTCATCCAACATCAATACCAACATAGTTGAAAAATCTGATAGCTCCGATGTAGTTCTCTTCAATAACTGAGGAGTTTTGCCATCAATTGATGGCTTTGATGCAAAATATTCAACAAACGCTTCAACTGTATTAAAACGTTTTCTTGCATAATACATCTGATATCTCATATCTGATGAAACTTCTTCTAATGATAAATGTCCTCCATTCACCACTACAGCGAAGCTATTTTTATCTCCTAGTCTATCAAAAAGTACATTAGCTCTAGCAAGTTGAGTCTGATTCATTGTTTCAAAGCCTAAATTAACAGCTAAAACAAATAAAAACAAAACTGCTACTGCAATAAATAAGCGAAATATCTCAAACATTTAGCAACTACCTATATTTTTAATAATACCTGATTTAATCTCTATCTTTTAAATATATAATATTACAAAGTTTTTTTCAACCTTAAATTACACGACTATATAGGCGAATATTACAATTGAACTATCGTGATAAAAATGATATCTTATAAATACAAAATATATACTGTCGAGGAAGTTATGGTTAAAGAGTTATTCACAAAGGTATATTTTCCAATTAAAGATATATTTACACAAGTCTATTACCCGGTATTTGAGAGACAATATATCGATCCGTTAACGTTCAAAGAAAAAGGAAAAGGACTTGTTGCCTTTAAGTCTGGTAATAATGAAAATGCACTACTACTGGTATTGGTGATAGGCGGAATTATACTTTTTTTACTGATTACTGTTTTTATATTTAACTATTTTCAAAACAAAAAGAAAAAAAAATCAAGGTTTACGTATAAATAAAAATTTTTCACCTATTGTGTTTGATTAAAAATGCCTGTACGGTAATTTATATGATATAATTAAGCAATCAACTTTAATATAATCAATACACAATAATCAAATATTTTACTCATATCAACTTTGTAACAATTGAAATTATATTACAAAACAACCAACTAAGATTTAATATAATCAATACACGATAATCAAATATTTTACTCATATCAACTTTGTAACAATTGAAATTATATTACAAAACAACCAACT
>CAMRDM010000089.1 GCA_947041225.1 uncultured Deferribacteraceae bacterium
TCTACACCAGGACGTACACTCTTTCCCTACACGACGCTCTTCCGATCTCGACATGGTCTCACCTAAATTCTGTCCAACTGACTCTGATATAGCTGATGAAGCACCCTCTAAATACGATGGTATAAAATCATTTAAAATATCAGTTTGTGAAACATTTACACCTGCAACTATTAATGATAGTAATAATGCGTTACCAAAAATACGTAAGTAGTGATTATTGACTTTATCGTTAAAGCCTGCTTTACCTGTCATATCTACACCAGGCATTTCTCCTATATCTAAACTTGCACCATTAGGAAAAACAAGACGATTCCAAGAGATAAATAATCTACTCTGTCCATAAGGTACTTCTGAAGCATACGTTCCTACTAAACGTGTACCTTGTGGAATCAATAGTTGATTTCCAGTCGCCGTATCATAAACATTATTTCTCACCTGTCCTGTTATCGTGCCTTGAACTGTTGAGTTAACTTCCGTTAGCAATGTTGCTGGTATTATCGCGCCAGTTTTAATGGTATATGGATTGGGTTTTTCTACACTGTTTTCTAGTTTCCATTTCTCACCTTTTTGAGACACTACCGTTGATTGAGATTGCTGTGTTGCAGCTAAAGCTTGTTGTAACTGTTCTTGGTAAGACATTTTCTTACTTGCGGCAGTATTAGATCCTTCTAAAGAAGTTGACGATGTACTGGCTGAAACAGTATTTAGTTTTGATGGATCACCACTATAAACACGTATATTAGACTTTAATGCATTGCTTAATTCATCAATTCTTTTCTGTCTAAAAGTTATTATTTCATTATATGTTAAGTGTACAGAGGCATATGTGTCATCTTTATCTAAAATTGTAACATTGTCATTTAGCATCGAAATAGGTATCAATGTTAACGATACTTCTTCTGTTTGTTTTTCACCATTACCTTCTGTTCTTGAAGAAAATGGAGGAGGCTCCTTGATTAAAGCTTCTCTAAAATCTTCAACTGGCTGTTCTTCCTCTTGATTATTTTGCTTACTTCTTGAAGCTAGATTTTTTACGAAATCATCATCACTATTATATGCACTATCCTTTTTAGATACCTCTAAACCTTGTTTCTTATTAGTGGCACTATTTGGAGACTCTGAATTTAAAATAACAAATAATAAAAGAGTTAATAATACCGTTAAAATTAAAGCTATAAAAATTTTTGGACGGTTATTCAAACGTTTAGTATCTTTAAAGTTATCAACCTCTGGGTCGAATAAATTTTTATTGCTCATATCCTATCCTCTATAACTTCTTTTGCAGACCAACTACCCAATGGCTGTGGCAACTCGCTAAGTGAGTTCGTTACATATATTTTTGAGTATATATAATCATTAACAAAAAGCTGCAAACTAATGTAATATACTTGAGTATCTTTAGTTCTTTCATAAACATAATCAATTGAATATGAAAATTTAAATTCATTTTTTTTAGCATTGAATACCTCTAACTCTTCAAGAGTTATTTCAGATATAGCGTAGCCCGTACTACGCAATCTGTTGACAAACAGTGTTGAAAACCCATCATCCTTTATATCGATAAAAACAATTTTACGATGTGCTGGAGGTTGCTGTACTTTTAAAAAGGATATGCTTTCATGGATAAAATACTCTTTATAAATATCGTTTTCATAAGTATGTAAGTTATATCCATTTATATGGGTATATGAGCAACCTGTAGTAAAAATAATTAATGCCATTAACAACAGTTTTTTCATTTTAATTACCCCTAATGATACGAATTTTTTCTTGCTTAAACCCTATTCCAGATATCAGTATTGCCTCATCAAATAATGCATCAACAATAAACTTATTCTTTTGCAAACGATAATTAACTAAAACTGGATCTGAACTATCTTTTTGAATTAATAATAGTGTTGGCATATTATCGTGCTTTACCCCCTCAGGCATCTCTATTATTGTTTTTAAGCCATCATTATAAACCCTTGTTGGTTTGAATTTTGCAGAACCTTTTAAGCGATAATCGAAATCCAAACTACTTAAATACTCTCCTGTTTCTAAAGTATTTACGGCTCTATTTGCTTCTGCTATTTTTTCAGCTTCTGCTATTTTTTTCTCTAATATATCTGGATAAAAGAATTTCACCATCGGATAATATTCTGTTTTATGCGACTTTAATTTCATGTGGTACGTTCTCTTACTAGTTCCAACAATAAGAGATGTACTTAAATTCACATCTTTAGGTTTGATGATTAAGTGGGTTATAGTTCCTTCCTCGCTACCTGTATATGATGGCTCAACTGACCATCTTGATGAGTCTCCAATATGTACATTATAAATCGTTTCACCTGGTTGTAGCTGAATATCGGTTACTTGTAATACTGCGCATAAAATCTCTGGTTGCGTTAGTCCATAAATTATTTCCACTTCACCATTATGACCTATCGTTATTGGCGATGGACGCTTACCCTTACTCCATGCTTCAATAACTTTTAATCCGTTACGCTCCGATGCTGTCAAACTAGGGTTTTTTTCAACACTCATATAATCTTTTAGGACATCACCATATGCACTTAATGCCATAAGTTGTAAAATTCCAATTAACAATATTTTCCTCATAATTCACCTTACATTTTTAATTCTGATATATTAAAATCTCTTATATAAATACCTAATGGATTTTTAATTAAGTCATCAACATTATCATTGGTAGTTTCAACTAAATATATTGTAACTAACGATCGATATGTTTTTACCTCTGTAAGCACTCCTGTTTTATTGTATGTTTTTTCATTCCAATCAACTTGGTATGTCGTTTCTGTATTTGCAACAAGTGATAATATTTGTATAGCTACAGTTACTTCCTTTGATCTTTCAAATGGATTTGTGTTATCATTACCGTAGTACTGATTAACTTTATTTATAGCAGGCTCACCTTTTCGTAGTGATGAGTAAACTCTAAAGACTATATCTCGTTGGAGAGTATTATCAAATGTAACCACTCTTAAACCATTAATAAACTCCGCAACTTTTGCTCTTATTATTCGAGTGTCTTTAACCGTACCTATTTCCATTGGTTTGATAACGACAGTTTCTCCGAGTTTATTAACCTCAACCACATACGGTATATATTTTGCTTTTGAACCAAAGTGTATTATTCCAGCCACTGATGACAATGCGATAAAAAGTGAGATAAATGTAATTAATTGCCATAATCTAAACTTATAGTGCATCTCAGCAATTTTTGAGTTCCATATGTTTTTTGAGTTCAGCAATGGATGCTCTTCTAAATACTTATCATTTTTTATGTTTTTAAAAAGAGAACTTAATTTAACATCTTTAAATTTTTTTAATATATCCATAGTTAATTATTCCTTTTATAAAATTCGAGATACTCGTCTATGTTAATCTTTTTATCAAACAAGTAGTTCCTATACCAATCATCACCATATTCCATTATGTATTGCTTGACTAATCTAACATCAGGCTGACTACTAACTGCTACAAATAACAGTGCTAGTTTACCAAGGGATAATTCAAACAGTCTTGCTCCTTCATTTGTATAATGATAGTAATGTTTTTTAGGTATAGCCTTTGATATTATTCGTATTTGTTGCTCATTTAACCCAAACTTCTCATAAACTTTAGAAAATTCACTTTTTAACGCTGAAGCATTTGGTAAGAATATTTTTGACGATGTAGATATAATTAATTCAGTTAACAAATTTTCTGCACTCGCCATATCATTTATATTTTGTGTTGCAAGAATAACGCTACAATTTCGTTTTCTAAAAATCTTTAGCCACTCAATTATTTGTTTTGCAAACACAGGGTTTTTAAACGCAACCCATGCTTCATCAACAGCAACAAAAGCTGGTTGTCCATCTAACATCAAATCGATTCTTCTAAAAAGATAATCAAATATTAATAACTTAATTTTATCATCTAAATTAAGTAGCTTCTCTATTTCAAATGTACAAAATGATGATAGCTCTAGATTGTCCTCTACAGCTGATATGTAGCCACCATACGCTCCATTTACATCATAAAGCGCTAGCACTTCTTGTAAATTTATATTGTTGTAATGTAGCTGTGATATAAAATCAGTAATTGAATGCTGATGGTTCAGATCTTGAATTTTTTGCTGGTACAACGAGTTAATCGCATCCGATATCGCTGTTGTTATTGCATAATTCACTGCAACACCATTTAATGATAAAAGTCTCTCAATAAAGCCAACAAGCCATTGACGATCTTCCATCGTATCAATATAGTTAAATGGTGCAAAATTTAATCCACTATTCATATCACAACCTAATTCAAAATGGTTCCCTTTTAGAGCTTTTGTTAATGCAAACATTGACATTCCTTTATCAAACACAAAAACACTAGCACTCTCATATCTAAATGCTTGTGCAACAATCATCGCTAATAATGTAGACTTTCCTGCACCTGTAGGACCTACTATTAATGTATGTCCAACGTCTTCAACATGTAGATTTAGATGGTAAGGTGTATTACCTGTTGTAACGCACTCAATTAACGCAGGAGCATCTTTAGAATATTTATCACATGGTGCAGTTTCTCTACCTGTATAAACTGTATGCTTTGGTATTAAATCACCTAAATTTAATGATGATAAAAAAAACCTTCTTACATTCTCAGTGTTATGTCCTGGCAACGATCCAAGATAAGCTTCAAAACAATTAATAGTCTCAATTCTTGCATTGAAGCCTAGTGTTGATATTATTTTTTTCAACTCTGCACTATGATCACTTAACCTATCCTTATCTCTATCCATTAACACTATATTCGCAGTGTAATATCCGAAACTTGCAGTATCTGATTTTTGTAGCGCTATCCCTTGAATTGCATCACTGGTCATTTCAACTGCATCAAAATTAGTATTAGCATCTGTTTGGGGTTGATTTAAAACAACTGATGCAAATCCTCGCTGTTTTTGTTGCCACTTCTTTTGTATTTTCATTAATTGTTTCTCTGCATTATATTTATCTATACAAATAAATCTTGTAGAGAAGCGAGAAACAATCGGTAAGTCTGATAGCTTCGTTAAAATTGTCGGATAGCTTTCAGCAGGAAAACCATCTATAGCTATACACGAAATATAATTATCTCCTATTTTTGGAGTTATCCCCGTCATTAAATCTTCGCCACCAATTAACAAATCTATTGCAATAGGAAATTTTGGCAAAGCAATAGGCTGAGATTTACCGGTAATACAGTAATGTAAATACTCAAGTAAAGTATCCACTTTATACGTAGTTCCATCTTCAAATATATACTCATTAGATCCCAATCTATCAATTGTAAAAACAATCGACAGGAGAGATAAAAAGTTTTCAACTTTCCGCTTAAATATATCTATGTTTTTTTGATATACCGACTGCTTTACTGAGTTATCCTCATACATCATATCTATTAATTTTGTTTCTGCTTGTAAGGGTGGAGTATATGTCAAAGTAATGAGATTAATTGACTTAAACATCACACCTTTACTCTCAAATAAGTTACGACGTTCTTCATCCATTGCAAAAGATATTTCATGTGGGAAAAATGATACAGTGCGATCAGGATATACTAAAGTCTCTGAACGTACTGAATCAAAATTTATACTCCAACCACTACCCAATTCAGAAATTGCATTACTAATTCTATTAGTTGCAGCTGTAAGCTCATCATCACTCAATAAGGATAAATCCTCTCCTTTATACATAAATGAAGTTAGTAATGATCCGTTTTTTAGCAATATAATGCTATCCTCAATTATTGAAGCATACTGCAGTAGATCAGATACCCCTTCCTTCACACGTCTGCTAAACTTAACCTTAAAGAAAACGTTTATATCCAATAATCTAACAAATAAGATGATGGTTATAGCAAACCAAAGTAAAGCTGTTGCAAATATAATGATATAAAACATATTATCCACCCTCTACTTATATGTACGTTGTGAGTTACAAAAAAATGATGATTTTGCTATGTAAGATATATTATATTTAATATGCCTTACATACACATGACGCATCAACGGATCCGACTTTGCCATTAATCTAAAAAAATGAACAATCACAACCCATATAGTAATAGATACCGCTATGATAAGAGGTGAAAATGAATAAACACCTACAATAAGGCATGCAAAAGCTGTTATTAATGTAAGCTCTCTATCTGCACCCATAAAAAGTACAGGTCGCCAACCAAATTTAAATATTTTATTCATTAGCAAAATGTGATAAAACTTTATCTGGTAAAACCTCTTCACTTAATACAATCACATTACCTGATGATGCTCCGAACCACTTTGTCATAATTGCATTCCCACCTAACATTACTCCAATAGCAAAACATACCCCTACTAACGCCTTTGCCATACCAGATAAATCGCTACCAAATACAAACATTGCAGCTGTGATAAATAAAGCTATCACTCCTATTGAAGTTCCCACTGGTCCAGCTAACGATTCCTTTAATTTTAGCAATGCCGACTCATACGGCATATCAGAGGTTGTCGCAAATGATTGATCGCTTAAACAAAGCACACCAAATAAAATAAATATACCTACCACCACTAACTTTTTTTTCTGCATTTTGATTTCTCCTTTTTTTCATACATATTTAAAAACATAACTGTTTTTTGTTTTATCAAACCCTTCTAGCTCTATAATTTCTTCTACTCTTCTATTTAAACCAGTTTTACGAATATTGACGATAATGTTAACTGCATTACAAATAACAGCCTTTATATCTTTTGGCGCATACTCATGACGTGTTACCAACCCTTCAATTCTATCAAGTGCTTGTGATGAATTATTTGCATGCACTGTTGAGATACCACCTGCATGACCTGTTGACCAAGCATCTAGTAAGTCAAGTGCAGTTTTATCTCTTACCTCACCTATTATTATTCTATCTGGTCTCATTCTTAATGTAGTTTTTAACAAATCACTCATAGAGACATCTTTTGAAGTATGATAGAGAATTGAGTTCTCTGCATTGCATTGTATCTCTCCAGTATCTTCTATTATCACAATTCTTTCATCTTTTGCTATTTTGCCCATATAATCTATACACGCATTAACCAATGTTGTCTTACCTGAAGAGGTGCCACCAACAATAACAATATTTTTATGGTCTTCTATAGCAGTTTTAATTAAATCAACCTGCTTTGAAGTTATTATTTCTTTCTCTAAGTAATCTTCTAAGGTAAAGACTAATGAGGCCTTTTTTCTTAGTGCGAATGTTGGTGCTGAAACAATAGGTGGAACTTGACCAGCAAATCTAGAACTATCTAATGGAAACTCACCCTCCACTATTGGACTCTCTTTTGAAAGCGTCTGTCCTAACATAGTAGCTATTGTATTAAGTGCAATCTTACTATTATATTTAGATATTGAGCTTATCTTAGACATACCTACACCAAGCTCATCTACCCATAAATCACCGTTACTATTTAGCATTATTTCTATTATTTTAGCACTCTTTAACGCTTTTAAAAAATCCTTACCAAGGGATCTCTCTAAGCTTTCAATCTGCCGACTTGTCTCTTCTTTTACTTTCTCAATTTTGCTGTTTGGCATTTTGCAATCCTATATTAGGTATCAATAAATTCACTATGTATTACTATTTAGATTTATCTTAACTATTTTTATCTTATTGTCAATCAATTGTTTTTATATGCTTTTATCATTATATTTAGATGTATTACTATTGATTTTATTGTAATCATTTTTCTTGTATTGTTAATCAAAGGTTGTTATAATCAGTTATGAATAATATTAGTTCGGTAACGATTACCATAAGTGAGTTAAATAGCTTTTACTCTACAAGAAGATATTCTATAAAAACTCAAAATGTTATTAAGGCATTATTTATTGATAAAATTAAGCAAGTTGAAATTGCTACACTTTTAAGCATAAGTCCACAACGTGTTAATAATATTAAAAATCAATTTATTTTAGATTTTTTTAATTCAGAAAGTTATGTCTGTTTTGAAGGTGCAATACATGTAAGCAAACTAAAATACCTTGCTGATTTTAAAAAAAACTGTCAGCTGCTGCAAATAAAAACTAACATTTCAAACCCAACTCGTAAGACGTAAAGTTCTTTCTAATTCTCATTCTTAAAAACACATTACATAGAATATTGTAATATAAAAATATAGAACCAATAGGCTCTATATTTTTAGTTCTCTTAAGTCAAAAAAGTGATGTATCGAAACAGTGCTTTTGGGAACTGATTCTCTTATATCTCTGAAGCAAACGACATAACATATTTCATTAATATTTATAAATTAATAAAATTTAACAGTTTTAAACTAAGGGTTAAGATGCCGAGATGACTGTGAATAAGATAACGTATAGGTAGATAGGTTTATTCACAAGTAATAAAGCTTAAAATATCTGTATTACTAACAAGTTAGATAAAGTTGCTTAATAAGTAATCAGACTGTATAAGGTTTATAATTAATATGTTCTCAAAATAATAGCACTACTTTGTAATAAGGTAGTGCTTTTGTTTGCAATACTATTAGCTTCTACCATTACAGGCTATTCTCAAAATATATACGGCATAACATATCAATTCTATGTGAATACACATTTTACAAATTAACTATATCTAGCTACTCTAGTCATTTTCAATAATACCTAGGCAATTTCTCCTGCCATGCTTTAAACGTATTAATGATTATGAATAATGTTATACCTCAGAGTGATACAAATGTTGAAAATCTGAATTGAAATCAAAACAAAGTAATCTTTATATTTTTTAAAAAATAAAATAGAGACATGTTTATCACAGATTAGGATAGTAAACTTTACTGTGATAAAAATTAACAAACACTAGTACAAAAAAAGAGAAAAAGTTATGTTAAGAATTAGAAACAAGTTAAACTTCAAGCTTATAGGATTAACT
>CAMRDM010000090.1 GCA_947041225.1 uncultured Deferribacteraceae bacterium
CATTATGTAATGGTGTTGATCCTTCAACATCTACAGCCTCAATATCTGCACCTTGCTCAACTAAATATTTAACTGTATCCACATGACTAGAATAGATAGCATTATGTAATGGTGTTGATCCTTCAACATCTACAGCCTCAATATCTGCACCTTGCTCAACTAAATATTTAACTGTATCCACATGACTAGAATAGATAGCATTATGTAATGGTGTTGATCCTTCAACATCTACAGCCTCAATATCTGCACCTTGTTCAACTAAATATTTAACTACTTCTAACTGTCCGCTTGCAGAGGATAAATTTAAAGCTGTTTCCTCTCTATCATCGCTTTTAGCTTCAATATCTGCACCCTCTTTTAATAGATATTTAACAACCTTTAGATGTCCGTTACCTGATGCAATAATGAGTGGTGTATATCCTGAAAATCCACTTTTTGTTTCAATACTCTCTTTATTCCTTAAAGACTCTACAACTTTTTCTAAAAAGCCAAACCCTGCCCACGAAACAATATTCAGACGTTTCATATCTGATCCATTAGCTATTAGATACTCTGCAATATCTTGACGATCTGTAAAATCTATAGCCGACATATTCCAGTTACTTATAGTATTAACGTTAGCACCTGCCTCAACTAAAACCTTAATCATAGCCATATCGCCATCACTCGCAGCAACATGTAATGGAATTTCTTCTTCATCGCCATCACCAAAAATACTATTTACATTTACGCCTGCTTTAATTAACAGTTTAACATTTTCAATATCACCCTTTATAACATACTCAGTTAACTCTCGATATTTAACAATATCACGTTTAGGCGGTTCTGCTATCTCTTCTTCTGCAATTAAACTTTCTATCTCTTTTTGTGCAGTAATTTCTTCTTTCTCTATTGCTGATGTTGTTTCTGTGTTTACACTTACTTCAACTACTTCTTTTCTCTCTTTTTTACAACTAACAGTAGTTAGACTTAAAACCAATATTAATATAGTTACTAAATTTTTCATCTTCATAAACTCTCATATTTATACAGTTTTATCGCTATGTTTTGAGCCGTGCTCAATCAATTTTATTAATTTAAAAACTCGTGCAACTTCTGCTCTAATATCTTTATCATCTGATGAATTATTATCAATTACCATATTAGCGTATTTCAACTTTTCTTCATACGGCATTTGAGCGTTTATAATTTTTTTGATTACATCTACTGATAGATTATCCCTTGATGATACCCGTTTAATCTGTGTTTCAATATCTGTATAAATAAGAATTGTTAGATCGTACCCTTTATAAAATCCACTCTCTATAAGTACAGCTGCATGAGTTATTATAATAGCTTTACTATCTGTAGATTTGATTTTGTTAGCTAACCGTCTATCTTCTGCCATAATATATTTATGTGTAATACTTTCAAGTAGTAACCTTTTTTCATCAGATTTAAAAACAATATCTTTTAACACTTTACGATCGATCTCATTATTTTCATCTAAGACATTATAACCGTTAAACGCCTCAACTATATCTTTATACACTTCGCTATCTTTTGTATAGATCGTTTTTGATATCACATCTAGATCTATACTGTAACAACCTAACTCTTCAAATAAATCAGCTATATAGTTTTTACCTGATCCTATTCCACCTGTTAATGCTATCCTCATAATATAGTAATCTCCTATATATTTCCGTACACAGATTTAAATATTTCTACCTGCTCATCGTGATCTAGCGATGATATGAAGTAACATAATAGATCTGCTTTATACTCTCTACAAACTTGAGGACGATTTTTATAATCACTACATTTATTATCATCCATCAAAAATTCACACCGAACATCAGTATCTTTTTTAAGTGATGATATAGACAAAAACTCACAACATATACCACATATATGGCAATCGATATCTTTTAGCATTTTTTAGCCTCATCGTATCTACTATTTTTTATTAAGCGTACTATTTTTTAGAGTTTCACGACTTTATTAACTTGTCCACCAAGCCCTGTTACATTTAGTTCAACTATATCTCCAACTTTAACTTCAGGAGGAGTAGCTGGTGTTCCTGTTAGAATAATATCGCCTGCTTGCAACGTCATAACAGTTGATGCGTGTGCTATAAGTTCGTACGGTGAAAAATGTATATCTGCAAATTTACCACTCTGTACAGTTTCATTATTGATCTTTGTAATCATCTCTATATCATCATCAATATTGAAAGTTGTATCTATATATAACCCTAACGGAGTTGTTGTATCGTAGCATTTACCTTGAGTATAACTTTCAGGAAGTTTAGAGTTGCGAGCCGTTATATCGTTCGCTACTGTGTAGCCTAAAATATAATCTTTAGCGTGTTCCACTTTAACATTGTGTGCTTTTCTTGATATAACTAACGCTACCTCTATCTCTAAATGTAGAGAGTCTATATTATTAGGATAGATGATATCATCGTATGCAGATATAATAGTTGTTGGTGGTTTTAGAAACATTAACGGTATATCAGATATAGACTCACTCTTATAGTTTTTTCTAAACCCTATTACTTTTGACGGTAAAATAGGTGGCAAGATTTTCACATCATTAATATTATATTTATCGTTACTAATCTCATAGCTGTGAAAAAACGATCCATGTATCCTAGATACCGTATCGTTATCTAACACACCTCTATACTCTGTACTACCTATTAAATATCTTACAAGTTTCATAACTTATAACCTCCATCATTATCATTATATATAACCAACACCCTACTTAGCTATTTGCTCTGTACTACCTATTAAATATCTTACAAGTTTCATAACTTATAACCTCATCATTATCATTATATATAACCAACACCCTACTTAACTATTTGCTCTGTACTACCTATTAAATATCTTACAAGTTTCATAATTTATAATCACCTCTTATTATTTATAATAAAACAAATTTCGTAAACTACTTAGAGATATTTTTTAGATACCTCATTAATATCTTCAATATTAATCTCATTAAAAGATAGTAATATTTTTAGATCTTCCAATATCACTTTAAACTCTGCTGATGGTTTTATACCTTCATTAAGTAGTGTATCGCCAGATATTAACTCTGCTCTACTTATATCAATCTTACTGTACAACTCATCAATAATAGTTAATTTATCACTATCAAACTTTAAAAGTTTTAGAATATAAATCACGATATCGTACTTATCATAAACCCTATAACAGAACTTTTTATAATCATTATCTGTTGCAATTCTTTTAAACTCATCTATTACTTTCAATATATCATTTACAAACTTTTTACTACTGTTAGATAGTTTAAGGTAATCTACAACTATACCAACAACTTTATAATTTAACAGTAACGCCATAAGAACATCTAACTTATTCTCATTAATATAATCGTTACGACTCTCCCTTATTTCAATTATATACTGTTCAAATTTCTTCCAAAAAATATTATACTCATCTGCAAAGTATAGCTCTGTTAGCGACGCAAATAAATTATTATCAACTACTGTTTTTAAAGATAATGTAAAATATTCGCCGTCTATAATTTTACAGATCTCACTATGTACTCTCTCGCCTGCACTCTCTTTTAAACTAGATATATTCTCTACTAGGTTTTTCATAGTAGCTTCTTCAATCGTAAAACCGTATCGTGATTGAAACCTAAACGCTCTAAGAATTCTTAACGGATCATCTGTAAAAGTTTTAGCAGATATCATTCTTATAATATTATTTTTTATATCAGTATAATCACCTATTATATTATATTCACGATCTATCGCTAAATTATTTATTGTGAAATCACGCAACTTTATATCTGCATATACATCAATCCCACGAGGAGCTGAAATATCCGCTAAATGTATCTTACTTTTTTTATCTATTATAGAAACATTCTCTTTAAACTCTATAGCAAATGCGTTAATCTTTTTAGCGAACTTTTTAGCGAACAAAATATAATCAATATTAAACGGTACGATATCTATATCTACTGTATCGTAACCTAAAATTATATCCCTTACCGTTCCACCTATTATATAAAATTCAGCATTCAACTCATCAGCTGTAATCTTCAAACTGCTTAGGAAAGGAATTCTCTGATCTACGCTCTTTCTTATGAAACTACTATCTATTATTGACATCTTTAATATTACCAACTAAAATATTTTATTTATTATACTGTTTGTTTAATATAAATCAAATATTAATACAGTTGGAGTTGTCGTTAAATGCGTTTTAATATTTTAACCTTAATCGTAACTACATTAGTTATATCTGTTTCTTGTGCACCAAAGGAATCTCTTTACCGTTCATCATACGATGATTTTCGTAAACCGCTAGGAGCTTTTACTCCACCACCAAAACCGAAAGAAGATATTGTAGAACAAGCAAGCAATGAAGATCCTTATGAATATCACGGTAAAGATATGAATGTTGTCCAACAACCTGAAACTATGCTTAACTACGATGAGTTAGAAGATATATGTGTAACTATCCCTGAAGGTACTCGCAAAAAGATAGGTAATCCTTATGTTATAAACGGTACAACTTACTATCCTATAGATTCAGCAGAAAACTTTACAGAAGAGGGTGTTGCCTCTTGGTACGGTCCTGGATTTAACGGTAAAAAAACTGCGAACGGTGAAATATACGATCAAACAGCGATGACTGCTGCTCACAGAACATTACCTATTCCTACACTTCTTAAAGTAGAAAATCTTGAGAACGGTAGACAGATAGTTGTTAGAGTTAATGATAGAGGTCCATTTTCTAAAGGTAGAGTAATAGATCTATCTGAAGCTGGAGCTGCACGAATAGGTATGTTAAAGAAAGGTACTGCAAAAGTTAGATTAACTGTACTTTCTGAAGATCCTAACTGTTACGCCGTTAAAGGTGAAGAGATAGATCTTGATAAAGGTGATTTCGCTGTACAGATAGCTGCATTTACTGAAAAAAGTAACTTAGATAAATTTGTTGAACAAGTAACTGCTGATAATTATACAACTGAAACAACTGTCGGTGATTACGATAATAAAACTTTTAATAGAGTTCGTATAACAGGATATAGCTCTAAAATAGAGGCAAAAACTGAAGCCGATCTGATCGGTGATAAATTTCCCGGTGCGTTTGTAATAGCTAGATAAGATTAAAATTATTAAGCAAATAAAATTAAATATAATTAAATTGAATATAATTAAATGACTAAAACTGAAAGATTAAAAATCATATTAGATTATCTTGATAAAATTTATGATGATCCTAGATGTGAACTATTTTATGAAACTCCGTTTCAACTTTTAGTTGCAACTATTTTATCAGCACAATGTACAGATAAACAGGTGAATAAAGTTACTCCTAACCTATTTGCAAAATATCCTACAGCTTACGATATGGCTTTAGCAGATATAAGCGATATAGAGAAATTAATTTATACAACTGGTTTCTATAAAAATAAAAGTAAAAATATTCTGTTAGCGTCAAAGATGATCGTCGATGATTTTGATGGTATCCTTCCTAACACTCTTGAAGATCTAGTTAAACTCCCTGGTGCTGGTAGAAAAACTGCAAACGTTGTACTTGGTAACGCATTCAATACAGCTGGGATCGTTGTTGATACTCATATGTTACGAGTATCTAATAGACTCGGTTTAACAAAATTAACCGATCCTGTAAAAGTAGAGTTTGATCTTATGAAAAAAATACCTAAAGAAAGTTGGACAAAGTTTTCTCATCAGATGGTTCTATTTGGAAGATATACATGTAAAGCAAAAAAAACCGATTGCCATATATGTGATTTAACTGATGGAATATGTGATTTCTATAAAAACAATGTTAAAATAGAGTTGAAAAGAAAGAAATAACTGTGTAACTTCTACAAAAATAATTTAATACAACATTAAAATAATCTGGAAGTAAAAATAGTATGAAAACATTATACTTCGATATCTTCTCTGGTATATCTGGAGATATGACTTTATCGGCACTCATATCTTTAGGTGTTGATGAAAAAGATATCTCTGAAATCTTATCAAAATTAACCGATATAAAAATAGATCTATCAGTTGAAAAAATCGATCGACACTCAATCTCTGCTAATCTACTTAAAATCAAAACAACAGACGATAGTAAAAGATATCGCAACCTTAACGATATAAAAAATATTCTAGAAGGTAGCGATCTTAAAAATGAAGTTATTAATAACTCTATTAAAACATTTGAGATCTTAGCTGACGCTGAAGCATCTGTTCATAATATACCTATTGAAAAAGTACACTTTCATGAGATCGGTGCGATCGATACTATTATAGATATAGTCGGCGTTTCATACGCACTTGATACTCTTTGCATCGATAAAATTTTATCGAGTAAACCTATTTTTGGATATGGAACTGTTAAGACTGAACACGGTATTCTACCTCTTCCTGCTCCTGCAACTATTAGAATTTTACAAGGTATTGATGTGAAACGTATAGATGTTGAAGGCGAACTTACAACTCCAACTGGTGCTGTAATTTTAAAAGCAAACGTTCATGAATTTAAAAATTCGTTTAATGGTACGATTATAAAAGAGGTGTACTCAACTGGTAATATGTCGTTCAAAGAGATACCTAATCTACTTAGAACTATATTATTAAATGATACTGCTTGTGAACTGTATGCAGATAAAATATATCAGATATCTACAAATATAGATGATATGACTGGAGAGGCTTTAGGGTTCTTACTTGATACTCTATTATCTGCTGGAGCGTACGATGTTACATATACTCAAGCAACAGGTAAAAAGAACCGTCCAACACATATTATGAATATAATTCTTCCTTTTAATTTAAAAGATATTATAATTGAAACAATCTTTAAATTCTCTACAACTGCTGGTATCCGTATATCAGAGGTTGATAGAGTTATTATGGATAGAGAGTTTAAAACTATAGACCTATTTGGTAACAATATTAAAGTCAAAATTCTCAAATATGGCGATATAGAGAAAGCATCACCTGAATGGGATGATTGTGTTGCAGTATCAAAGATAATAGACATGACTCCGATTGAAGTGTACTATAAAGCTATAGGTATTATAAACAATCAATAAAGATAATCGTTAAAGGAGGCAGTACAATGAAGAAACAAAGTAAAGGATATGTACAAGTGTACACTGGTAACGGTAAAGGAAAATCTACTGCATCATTCGGTTTAGCGCTTCGTGCAGTTGGTGCTGGATATAAAGTTTTCATAGGACAGTTTTTAAAAGGACAAGATTACTCTGAGCTTAAAAGTTTTGAACTTCTAGCACCAAATGTTGAAGTTGTTAAATTAGGTGGCGAGTGTTTTATCTTCGGAGAACCAGCAGAAGAAGATTATGTAATGGCAAAAGAAGGTTTAGCTTTATGCGAACAGAAATTAACTTCTGGTGAATTCGATATAGTTATTTTAGATGAAATAAATGTTGCACTATATTTTAAAGTTCTAACTGAAGAAGATCTTTTATCGTTAATAGATAAAAAACCTGAAAACGTAGAACTGATATTAACTGGTAGATACGCATCAGAGAAAATTATCGAGCGTGCTGATCTTGTAACAGAGATGAAAGAGATCAAACATTACTATAATATAGGTGTCGATGCAAGAGTTGGGATAGAGAGTTAATTTTAGATAGAACGTATGCAAGCAGAGAGTACTGCTCTTTAGTTAGCAACATACAGATTAATAAGTTAATAGTTTTATACATAGATTATCTAGCAATAAGTTATTAGTAGATTAACTAGCTCGTAGTTTTTATATATATTAATCTGTATTGTTCAAAATTTAGGTTCAGTATAAGTATCTAAATTCGGTACTGTTTAAACTGTTAGCAAAAATATTATGAGCAAGTAAGTTATATTAATTTACTTGCTTTTTTTTATCTCTACATATCAATTAAAAATATTCTTCACACTCTTCTATTGATTTAAGTTGCGATAGTTATTATACTATATACTTAGGGCGTTGAAAGATTTTAGTAGTAAAAATGATTACTTTGTAGTGAAGGAGAATAATATGAGTGTCGGAAAAATCGGGCTCAATTATATCAATATGGTCAATATTAAACCTAAAGACTATATTAATAAGATGATTGGTCCAAATAACAGTGTCACTGTTAATACTTCATATACCAATACTGGTTTCAGAAATGTAGCACAGAACAACTCTTATAAGATTGATAGACAGGTGTTTCATCGTCAAGATGCAGCAAGAAGAGAGAGCTATCAAGCGTATGCAAAATGGGATAAAGCATCCACAGTTAATAAAATTAGAGTTGAGTCTGAACGAGTTTTAGATGTTAACAGAGTTAACCAACAAGGTATGCGTAAAGCGATTGATGTTCCGTATGTTAAAAGTAGCTACGATGATATCATGCCTGCATACACACCATCTCATCTTAAAAAAGGTGTAAACTTAAACGTTGTTGGATAGATTTTCGTGAATATGCTATTGGGCGAGTAGGTGTGCTGTTTGTACGAGTGAACGTGCTTTGTGCAAGTGAATATGCTTTGTGCAAGTGAACATGCTTTGTGCAAGTGAACATGCTTTGTGCAAGTGAACATGATTTGTGCGAGCAAACATGATTTGTGCGAGGAGCATGATTTGTGCGAGTGAACATGATTTGTGCGAGGAGCATGCTTTGTGCGAGTGAACATGCTTTGTACGAGTGAACATGTTGTGTGCAAGCGAACATGCTGTGTGAACGTGCTTTGTGCAAGTGAACATGCTTTATGCAAGTGAATATGCTTTGTGCAAGTGAACATGCTTTGTGCAAGTGAACATGCTT
>CAMRDM010000091.1 GCA_947041225.1 uncultured Deferribacteraceae bacterium
TAGTCCATGCTTAGAATTCTTAACTCATGTTAAGACATGCTTAGTTAATGTATTAGATTTGCTAACTCATGCTAATATATATTGTGTTAATGCTAAAAATCATTCACTTCTGCTAAGATACGTATCGCTCACTCAACCAACTCTTCATTTTAATTAGCTGAGAACTTTCCATACTTAACTTATATCTTATCTACAAAATCACTTTTTACTATATTGTAGATTAACTCCCATTTCAGACAATTCTTTTAGCAACACCTCATCATTGTTAGGTTGAACGATATAGATTGCACCAAGAGAGATCAGTCGACTTATTAACTCTTTATGATCTGTAGCGATAGCACGGTTGAGACATGTATATCCAACATTATCTACGGCATTAATATCACAACCCAGTTTTAAGAAATACTCAAACAATTCGAGATCTCCACTACCTGCAATATATGGCATTGTTTCAGGAGAGATTTTTGCTCCATGTTCAACAAATTTCTGTGCTAAGGTTACTGTGTTTTTATACCACAATATCTCCTCTAAATAGGTGTGGCCTACAACATCTCCCCAATGACTGTATGGATCGTAAACCCCACGATTAACATTTATACCTTGATCTATAATATCTGACACATCATACCATTTTTTACTGAGCATAGCATTGTTCATTTTTTCAACAAGTAATATATCTGAAAAAATAGGGAGTGCGAACTTGCTCCAATCCACGCTTCTTCGTGAATTAAACCAATCAGCATTTAATGATTTTTTTGACTCACAAACTGGTGCGATCGTAAAAAGTGAAACAGTCTCTTTACCACACGGATTAATATTTACATCATACAGCTTATTATCTGTATCATACGGCTTATTATTTGCATCATACGGCTTATTGTTTGCATCATACAGCTTATTATCTGTATCATACGGCTTATTATCTATATCACACTGCTTACTGCCTGTATCATACGATTTGGTGTCCTTACCGATCTTATCAGGTGGCGTATCCCAGTAATAATCAATCATAACCATTCCTGTAAGTTCATCGTTCCAATTCATCTTACTCCACGGTTTTTTACTCTTATCTAAAAAAACTCCCTCTTCAATAATAAATTTACTATTTTTTCTTGTGCTTGATTTTACTATTTCTGTTAAAATATCAATCGGAAATGTTTCTGGTAACCAAGGAGCTTCCGTAAGTGATTTCTGAAGAAAATTAGGTTTAAAATTGTATTGTCGCAATATCCAACTTGAAGGAAGAACGATAAAACACTCTTTCATACTGTGGGCAAACAAACCGCTAGTAAACAGCACTTTATAATTTCTATCTTTCCTTACTCCTGCAACATACGCTTTGACACCTAACTTGTAATCTATAGTAAATGGATTATCAATATTTTCAATACTACCGATCGTGTCTTCCACAAAAGACAAAATCGATCCACCATATACTTGTTTATATTTTAATGACATATAATCCACCTCCTAAGATATAAATAGTTTAATATCAATTGTTACTACTGTCAACTTCTTCACAATAATTTAATCTACCTATATTTATCATATATTTACACCTTTAATTTTATCTCAATAATTTTACAATCATAAAATTCTAAAGTGATATAAATAAACTAAAAATATATTTATAAAAAATAAGTTGTCTTACTATATATATTCATTTAGAATTAATAATAGACTAAAAGTATAAGTATAAAGGTGGCAAAATGTTAAATCAAGAGTTAGAGAAAATTAAAGAACGATTATTAAAAATGAAAAATGAGAACTCTGTATCAGCAGAAGAACATGACAAATTCGTGGTAAGATACGATACAATCCTTGAACAATTAAGAGGATTAATAAAAACTGCAGCTATAGAAAAAAATGATACAACGTTACATCCAGCAATTATTCTTCTAGCCGAGAATACAAACTGTGCAGATGATCTAGTTATATCTGATGAGTTCTTAGAAAAATTATTAACTAAACAAATAATTACAGAAGCTGAGTATAAACTATTCAACGATAATACAAATCTTGGTGAGTGGCAGTAATACATACAACTTATGTATACAAATTATAACTATTTTTACGATGATAAATAATTAAATTAGTAGAGTAAGTTACAGTAATTATTCAATATATTAGATAATAATTAGATTGAATATACAGCTTACTAAATTCTTATTGACAAAAAAGATAATCTACTATATTATCATCTCTCTTGATATTTTCTAGCGATTGATATCGCGGGTGTAGCTCATTTGGTAGAGCGTGACCTTGCCAAGGTTGAGGTAGCGGGTTCGACTCCCGTCACCCGCTTATAAGATATCTGTAGTTCGTTTGAACTGTAGAGTAAAAGATTAGTATGGCGACGTGGCCGAGTGGTTAGGCAGAGGCCTGCAAAGCCTTGTACTCCGGTTCAAATCCGGACGTCGCCTTAAGATTTCATATGTCGAAACTTGTTTGATTGCCCAAGTAGCTCAGTCGGCAGAGCAGTGGACTGAAAATCCACGTGTCGGTGGTTCGATTCCGCCCTTGGGCATCTTTTCTCCCCCTACCCCTCACAAAAGATGCACCCCCCCTCTTTTTTCTACGTTACATAAAAAACGTAAACTTAGTAACTCAAAAAACTTTTCTACCATACACAAAAGATGTAGCTCCATGCTAACTTACAGTACTCTACATCAATCCATTATAACGCATTATGTAAAACTATAACGTTCATCAACTTAAAAATTACAAACTAAGATTTTATTAGGTTTCACCTATTATTAATTGAAACTATCAAGCTTTTAACCTATCATTAACCACTATTATCTAAAGCATAAACTAATAAGGCTCTATCGAACATCATACTTACCTGTAATTAAGAAATCTTTAAAACAACACTACATATATAGCTACATGATTTTGCATAAACAATCATTATGCTTCATACAACTCTACAATCACCGTACTAATTTTATTGTTTCTACTTTTAATTCTGATATACTAAAATATAAACATCACTTTTTGAGGGCTATTTATGAAACTATTTACAACCATTTTAATTACTCTCACATTGATCACTTCATCACTACTCTTTGCAGACACAAAGGAACTATTCAACCGTTATACAGAAAGTTGTGATAAGGGAGATCTTAGTAGCTGTAACAATCTTGGCAATCTATACTTTAGTGGATTGTTGGGTGTCGATATCGATTATGTTAAAGCTTTCGAACTCTACTCTTTTGCTTGCGATAGAAATAGTTTTAATGGTTGTGTTGGTGTTGCAGGCATGTATGCTGATGGAAAAGGAGTTAAACAAAATTATAATAAAGCTATTAAGATTTATTATAACGCTTGTGAAAGTAGTATAGGTACTGTAGGTTGTCTTGAACTTGGACACATGTATCTTAACGGTCAAGGTGTTGAGATTGATTACGAAAAAGCACTGAACTTATTTAAAAAAAATTGCGATAGTGGCGATTCTGATTGCCTCGATTATAGCGATCTATATAATAAATTATGCACAACAAACCCTAAACCGTTTTGTCCAAAATCAAAATCTTAACGTCATTGTAATAACTCTACTTAACTAAACTTATTATAAAAAACTACCTACCACTAATACATAAATCTATATATACCAATACATGTCTTATAAACAAAATAAGGCTATTTAAATAACCTACATATACAATATCACATATATTAAATATTTCCTTTTTGATCCAAAAACAAAACTATTATTATTTTTATTACCTCGTACGCACAGATAAAACAAATTACACCAAAAAATAATAACAATTGATTTACTACTTAAACTAATATACAAAGATAATTATTTATGAATAAATAATATAACTCAAAGATTATACATTAAATATTATCATTCTTCGAAAACATACTTTAATTGCAAATATAATGAGACGATCTCTATCGAAAACCTCTTGACAATTATAATTTATTGATAGAAAATTAGATTGAATAAATATTTTCATTAAGTTCTTAGCTGAATAGTTATAATCATGATTAATCATTTTTACTTCAGCGACAGAAATATTTCATCTGTACAAAGTATAGTTTTCGAAGTAGTTCGATATACAAGCATGTATATCTCAAAGATAATATCTTATAATTGATATGGTTTACAATTCCTTCTCTTACTTAATTATTGGAGTAAGGTAGGGTTAATGGCAGGTAGAGACTATACCCTTTCTCTATCTGCCTGCTTACTAACTGAAATTACTTCATTTTGCTTTTTAATTGTACATCCCCATTATCTTCTATTATTATATCGTAACAACTCTATTCATAACTCTAAACCTTAAAGTAATAACAGTACAAAAATATCTACAACTTTCTCAAAATAAAATAAATTGTTGCACTAATCACACATATCCATATATATCACTCTTAACAATAACTTGTATAATTATATAAAAATGATTAACATAATCACACAAGATATTTAATTAGTAAACCAAAGTAGGTTAGGAAAATTATCATGTCAACAGTAATAAAAAGAATTGAAAGGTGTAAAGATAAGCTATCTCATCACCATCTTCAAATAGCATCATATTTAATCTCCAATTATAAAGAAGTCGCTTTTATGAACTCCGTAGAACTCTCAAAGAAAATAGATACCAGCAACCCTACAATCCTACGTTTTGCAATAGCATTAGGATACGATGGCTATAATGATATGCAAAAAAATCTGCAACAACAAGTACAAAATGAATTGTCATCACTTGAGAGATTTCATATAGAAGTAGAATCTGATCTCAATATTGAGAAATATAGAGCCACTAATAAAACTACTCCACTAATCTCGAAAATTATTAACACTGAAATAGAAAATATGTGCAATATGATAAGTTGCTTAGAAACAGAAAATTTAAATAATGTTGTTAAGTTAATATCTAGTAAAAATTATGTATATGTTGCTGGAACTCAAATATCATACCCTCTAGCATGTTATACTGATTACGCGTTATCTAAAATCAAAAATAATGTTATGCAAGTAACTACATGGAACAGAGAGTTAGCTAATCATGTTAAGCAAAATGGTAGTAATGCAGTCGGCATTATTTTTACACTTCCAAGGTATCCAAAAGCAACATTAAAAATAATAGATGAGTTTAAGAAGAAGGGTATTAAGATGATCATCATAACTGATAACTTATTATTTCCTTACCTATCAATGGCTGAATACTTTTTCTTATTACCATCAAAATACTTCTCATTTTTAGCCCCACTATCATCATGTTTATGCTTAATTAATGTGATACTCGCACATTTAGCAGAACACACACCTGATGTCTCACAGAAAAACCTTGCACAATTTGAAGAGTTTGTAACAATTAACGAAGTTTACTATAAAAAATAACCTGCAACATTAGCTAGTTAGAGAATATTTTTTAACTATTTTCGATAATTATTTACATAAGTTTAAATATATATATTATACTTATAAGAATTAAATGAATTTACTGTTCATTAATCTTAAAAAGGAGATTTAATTATGAGAGTTATTATTGCAATGTTTATTGCTTTATTTTTTACATCAGCTGTGTACGCTAACGACGGCTATCCTATCCCTGGTAGAGTTGAAGGAACATCACCTGTATTCAAAGAGAAAAATGCACAGAAAAAATCTAATGCATCGTACCCATCATGGTATAGAGGAAATGGTAAGAACGGTTTAGCTGATGAAGATTCTCTATATTTTTATCGTGAATTTATAGGTCCTAAAGTGTTTGTTAAAAACGGTTTTAATAATGAATATTTTTACATGGGGACGCTAGAGTTAAAACCTGATGAAACATATCCTGCTCATAACCATCCATCGTATGAAATATATTATATAATTGAAGGCGAAGCTGAATGGTATGTTGATGATGAAAAACAAACTGTTGGTCCTGGAAGTGTAATTTTCCATCGTCCATACGCTGTACATGGCTGGACAAACTTATCTAAAGATAAACCTTTAAAAGCAGCTTATATATGGTGGTCTAATGGAGATCCATCAGTATTATCTAAAGGTGCTAGATTTACCGATCCTGACCTGTTTAAATCAAAAGATAGAATAAGTGCTGAAGCTATCCCTACTCCAAAAGTTAGGATGAATGAAAAAGATAAAGTTAATCCTAAGTATGGAGAGTACCCTGTACCTGGAAGATTAATGAAAGACACTGCATTTGTACATTTCTCAGCGTTACCAAAAATAAGTACTAAATCTCATCCTGAATGGATAAGAGGTAAAGGTAAAAATGGTTTAGCTGATAAAAATGCTATCTATCATTATAAAGCAGCTGTTGGTCCATCTGCTGTATCGCCTGCATTTGAAAATGATAACATATTCTTCGGCTTTATGGAGTGGTCTGCTGGATCAGTTTATCCTGCACATAACCACCCTGCCCCTGAATTTTACTATATTTTATCTGGTGAAGCTGAATTTTATTCAAACGACCTTGATATGAAAATCGGTGCTGGTGATTTTATATATACAACCCCGTATGATGTTCATGGTTGGAAAGTTCTTGGTAAAGAACCTTTAACGATGATATGGGCTTGGTGGGTTGAAGATGATGCAACAGTTATGGATGTTAGTGCTAAAATGATCAACTTAGATCTAGCTAAAGATCCGAAAAAAGCTGTTCCTTACGCTGTACCTAGACCTGAGGTTCAAAAGAAAAGTAAAGATAAGAGGTAATCTATTGCTTCAACACTTATTATAATTATTAAGTAACATATTGTGAGAGGCTCTCTATATCTATAGAGAGTCTTTCTTGTTAATATAAGTGTTTAATAAATCGACTAATAGATGTATACTATGAATATATATATTTATTAAGTATATTAAAGTGTAAAAAGTTAGTTCTTGTATAAGTAGTTTGATATATAAATTTTCATTTATGATATTTTAGGAAGTTGTTAGATAGAATTAATTTAACGAGTATCTAAATAGTCATGATATCTATAATTTATATTCTATTGCGACTTATATATTAAGGGGGATGTAAAGTGGACAGTTTTATTACAGAAAAGATCAAGCAATTAAAAGATAGTATCATAACAAATCGTAGAGATTTTCATATGTATCCAGAGTTCGGCTGGACAGAATTTCGTACATCTGCAATAGCTATCGCTAAGATGAAAAAACTAGGCTATAAAATCACAATGGGTAAAGACGCTGTATCGAAATCAGATATGATGGGTGTACCGTCTGAGCTAGAATTAAAAGAACATCAAGAACGTGCTATATCTCAAGGAGCTGATAAAGAGCTTGTTGATAGTATGGAAGGTATAACAGGATTTTGGGCAGATATGGTGTTCTCAGAGCATGGACCATTTGTAGCATTAAGGTTTGATTTAGACTCTAACGATGGAAATGAGTGTCAAGATGCAGATACACACCGACCTGCAAAGGAAGGATTTTCTTCTGTTAATAAAGGAGCGATGCACGCTTGTGGACACGATGGACATGTTTCAATAGGGCTTGCAGTAGCAGAGGTTATAGCAGGGCTTAAAACGAAACTTAACGGAAGAATTAGATTTATTTTTCAACCAGCAGAGGAAGGACTAAGAGGTGCAGCACCTATGATCGCAGCTGGTGCTTGTGATGGTGTTGATTATATATTAGGTATGCATATCGGATTTCAAGCTGGAAAAAGTGGTGATTTAATATGTGGTGCGAAAGGTTTTCTTGCATCGACTAAATGGGATGTTAATTTTTTCGGTAAATCAGCTCACGCTGGAGCATCACCTGAAGAGGGAGAGAACGCTCTTCTAGCTGCTGCTGTTGCAACGATTAATCTACACGCTATAAGTAGACATGGTGGCGGAACGACAAGAATAAATGTAGGAAAAATAATAGCTGGCGAAGGACGTAATGTTATAGCTCCAAATGCGTTACTACAGATGGAAACAAGAGGATTAACAACGGAACTTGATGCCTACATGGTTGAACAATCAAGAAGAGTTATAAAAGCATCTGCTGAAATGTACGGATGTACATACACTATTGATGTTGTTGGTGGAACTAAGAGTGGTGAGAGTTCTCAAGAGATAATAGATATAGTTTACGAGACGGCTAAAGATATACCATTTTATAAAAACATTGAAAAATTAAAAGATTTCGGTGCTGGAGAAGATTTTGCACATATGATGAGCTACGTACAGTTGAACGGTGGACTTGGCACATACTTACAATCTGGAATAGATAAAACAGCTGGACATCATAATAATAAGTTTGACTTTAAAGAGGAAGATCTTCTTCCACCTGTAGAACTTTTAAGTAAAGCTGTTGTGCACTTATTAAAAAAATAGATAGTTAGTAAATTTTAAGATTGATAAATTAAATCGTGCATAACAATCGTTGTGTACGATTTTTTTATTTGCAATTATGTTATGTGCAAAATAGTTGTGTGATGTTTTGTTTACGATTATGTTGCATACAAAATAGTTGTGCGTTTTTTGTTTGCAATTATGTTGAGTGCAAAATAGTTGTGCGATCTTTTATTTGTGATTACGTTGCGTACAGAATAGTTGTGCGTTTTTTATTTGCGATTATGTTGCGTACAAAATAGTTGTGCATTTTTATTTACGATTATGTTGAGTGCAAAAATAATTGAGAGATGTTTTCTTTGCGGTTATGTTGCGTGCAAAATAGTTGTGCGATGTTTTGTTTGCGATTATGTTGCGTACAAAATAGTTGTG
>CAMRDM010000092.1 GCA_947041225.1 uncultured Deferribacteraceae bacterium
CCCGTTTTAACAACAATTAACAGCCTCTACTATCTCTTGCAGTATGATAATGTACGAAGTAAAAGATATCCCTGCTGAGTTAAAAGATAGATATATAGAGTTAAAATCAAATATAAAAATCGCAAGACCAGATCCAAGTGGAAAAGTAATCTTGTGAGATCATTTTGGAAATTAATAGATAGCAGAAAAGCTTTTGAAGATAAAATATTATCTATTCATCATAATGAGTATCACTTTAGTAAGCTTGATGAGTCGATGGTATTTACAGCGATAACTTTAAACGACTGGGTAATGATTGTACCAATCACTAAAGAGGGAAAGTTTATTATCGCTAAACAGTTTCGAGCTGGAACAGATAAAGTCGTCTTAGAATTTCCAGGTGGTGCAATAGATCGTAATGAAGATCCTGATACAGCTGCAAAAAGAGAGTTGTTAGAGGAGACGGGTGCAACATTCAAAGATATATTTAAAGCATCAACAATTGAACCTAACCCTGCACTACTAAGTAATCAATGCCATATCTATATAGCAACTGGCTGTGTGATAGAACATAAACAAAACTTAGATAAATTTGAAGATATAGAGCTTGAAGTTTATAGTAGAGATGAATTAGAGGATATGATTAGAAGTGGTGAATTTCATCAAGGGATCTCGTTAGCTGCATACTCATTATATTTACTACACGCCTCTTGTAAGTGATAGTCGCAGTGAAAGGTTTATATATTCATATCCCGTTTTGTGATACAAAATGTCCGTACTGTAGTTTCTACTCGTATATTGAAAAAGATGAAACTATAATAGATAAATATTTTAACACTTTGATTAAAGAGATAAAGAGTTACAGTAATCTATATTTTGATAGTATCTATATCGGTGGAGGTACACCTTCATCTGTTAATCCGAAAATATTAGATAGATTTTTTAACTCCCTTTTTAAGTTGATTAAATTTAGCGGTGAAGAGTTTACAATTGAAGTTAATCCTGGATCATTCACTAAAGATTTTATAGATGTAATTGATATATATAATATCAATAGAGTTTCAATGGGTGTTCAATCACTTGATAATAATGTGTTAAAACTGCTAGGTAGAAATCATAAAGTAACAGATATATATAAATCCTTAGAGCTGATAGATTTAGATAAATATAGATTGAATTTAGATATGATTTACGATATACCAACTGTTGAAGATAATATTATTTTCGACACATTAGATGATATTGTAAAAATTAATCCATCGCATATTTCTGCATATTCATATCAACATGAGGATACTGGATATCTTGCAAATAGTGTTGATTTAGATAAAACTCTCTTCAAAGATATTGAAAACAGATTGCATGAAAACGGATATAATAAATATGAAGTATCTAACTTTTCAAAAAAAAGCATGGAATCTAAGCATAATATGATATACTGGAATATGAATGAATATCTAGGGATAGGTAGCTCTGCATCATCTATGTATCATAACGATAGCAATATCAGAGTGAGATATACGAACACTGCCGATATAGATAAATATATAAACGGTGTTGAAAACAGTGATAAAGTTTTTGATGAGTACGAAGAGTTAGATATAGATAAACAGATATCTGAGTCGCTCATATTCGGCTTACGTTTAAAAAATGGTATTGATCTAAACGATGTCGAGAGTAAATATAGTAAAGCAATTTCTGAGAGTGTTTTAAAAAATATAAATATACTAATAACTAAAGGACTATTAACATGTCAAAAGAAAAGATTGGTTGCAACAGAAAGAGGAACAGAGGTTTTGGATACTTTATCGTTATATCTGTTATGACGCTTATATTTTTAAATCTAAGTACAACAACAGCTATATCTGGGTGTGAAGGTGATTGTATGACTTGCCATGTAGATTTAACCGATAGCAAAGATCATCAATCATTAAAAACTTGTGTCCATTGCCATGCAGAGGGAAACACAAAGTCTTTAAATTTATTCGCAGGAGCATCAGTAGAAGGTGGCTGTGGTGCAAGATGTTTTACATGTCATGTTGATTGGCCTCAAGACTCAGCACATATATCACTTGATACATGTTTGAACTGTCATGAAAAATAATATTATTAGAAAGAGGTACTATCATTCTTAAACGATTATGGACATATTTTAGACAATATACAAAATTCTTAGTAATAGCAGTAATAGCATCTGTAGCAACAGCTGGAACGGAGGCAACATTAGCATACTTAGTTAAGCCGTTCATGGATGGAATATTTATTGAGAAGAAGATAACTTTGCTCAAAATCATGCCTATACTTATTGTTGTCGTCTATCTTGCAAAGGGTATTTTCAGATTTGTACAGGTATATTTTATGAGATACGTTGGACAAAAAGTAGTTGAAATGATTAGAAATGAACTGTTTGAAAAGATAGTTAATCTACCTCTAAGCTTTTTCAATGTAACATCAACTGGCGTATTAATGTCAAGAATAACAAATGATGTAAACCTTGTACAACAATCAATTCAAACAGTTATCTCGCTTATAAGAGAGATTTTAACCGTTGTCGGCTTAATTGTTGTAATTCTATATATGGATTGGAAGTTAGCGTTAGTAACTATACTTTGTTACCCTCTTCTTATTCATCCACTTCTAACTATAAGCCGTAGACTCAGACGACTTAGTAGAAAAGATCAAGAGATGATGGGTGGATTATCATCTATACTGCAAGAAGCATTTTCAGGTATTCGTATAGTTAAAGCTTTTACATCAGAGAAAAAAGAGATAGATAAATTTAATAAAACAAATGCAACTGCAGTTCAATATGTAATAAAGTCGATAAAAACAGCTGAAATATCATCACCTCTTATGGAGTTCATATCTTCGTTAGGGTTTGCAGCGATCATCTATTTCGGAGGAATGCAGGTTATAAATGGAACAAGTACACCCGGAACATTCTTCTCATTTTTAACAGCAGCGTTACTAGTTTATCGTCCGATAAAATCTATAGGAAATTCAAATAACGCTATACAACAAGCGATAGCTGCAGCTGAAAGAATATTTAGTATTCTTGATCTAGAAAATAATATCGTCGCTAAAAACGGTACAGTTATATGTGATGCTAAAAAGAAAGATATAGAGTTTAAAAATGTATCGTTCAAATATGAAGGCACTGAAAAACTTGTTTTAAACAACATAAATTTAAAAATCAAAGCAGGACAACAGATAGCATTTGTTGGATCATCAGGTGCAGGAAAAACAACAATCGCTAACCTTATGCCTAGATTTTTTGATATCACATCTGGATCTATAACAATCGATGGAGTAGATATAAGAGAGTTCGATATAAAATCATTACGTTCAGAGATCAGTATCGTATCACAAGAACCGTTCTTATTTAATGATACTATCGCAAACAACATAGCATATGGTAAGAACGAAGATGTACCTATGGAAGATATGCTAGAAGCATCAAAAGCTGCATTCGCTGATGAGTTTATTAATCAGATCCCTACAGGCTACGATACAGAGATCGGTGAGAGAGGGATAATCTTATCAGGTGGACAGAAACAACGTCTAACAATCGCAAGAGCGTTACTTAAAAACTCTCCTATACTTATACTTGATGAAGCTACAAGCTCACTTGATACTGAAAGCGAACGTATTGTACAAAAAGCTTTAGATAACCTTATGAAAGGAAGAACATCACTTATCATAGCTCATAGATTATCTACTATCCTTGACGCTGATATGATCGTTGTATTAAATGAAAATAAAATTGAAGCCACTGGTAAGCATGATGAGTTATTAACGATATCTCCAACTTACAGCAGATTATATAAAATGCAATTTAATATGGAATAATAATTATGATACCCAACTCTATTGCAATAGCAAGAACAGATAAAATAGGCGATCTAATATTATCGATCCCATCTATTCTTATGACTAGAACTCTCTATCCTGATGCGTATATTACATTACTTGTAAATTCGTATAACTATCAAATCGTGAGATATCTTGATATCGTAAATGAGATCATTAAGATAGATGAGATAGATGAGAAAGAGGTAATCAAGAGATTGAAAGTAAATAAAACCGATACCTTTATCGCTCTCTACACAGATAGCACGATCGGTAAAATAGCTAAAAAATCAGGTGCTGAAAAACGTATCGCTCCATTATCAAAACTGCACTCGTATCTTGCATATAATTACGGTGTGAAACAATCTCGTTCAGCCTCTATCAAGAACGAAGCAGAGTACAATCTCGATCTTATTATGAGTTTAGATAAAACAGAGTTTAATGATAGATATACAATAGATAAAAAAATTATATACTCAGATAGCAACAGAAAAAATATAGATGCGTTTCTCACAAGAACAGATATCAAAAATGAGTTTATAATCGTCTCTCCATTTACTGGTGGAAGTTGTAAAAATCTATCTATCGATCAGTACACTGAACTTATAAATAAAATATCTGCGAACTTAAAAAATAATATAAAAATTGTGATCGCTGCATCTCAAGATAATAAACCGTATCTTAGCCATTTCGATCAAAGAAAAATAACTATCTTTATCAACGATAACGATATACTAAATCTTGCAGCGTTGATTGATAGATCATCTCTATTCATAGGTGGTTCAACTGGTACGACGCATATCGCTGGTAACCTTAGGAAAAAATGTGTTGCAATTTATCCTGCAAAACCTACTCAATCTAAAACTAGATGGGGATTATTTGGAAACGATAAGAACACTCTATATATCGTACCTGACGAGATTGAAAAAAATGAGGATTATTCAAATAATCTATTTCAAAACATTACAGAAGAAAATATAAATAATTACGCTAAATTAATTACGGATTACTACAATGAAAGATAAAAAAACTTTATCAGTATGTATCATAACCTTTAACGAAGAGAGAAACATAGAAAACACATTAGAACATATAAAAGATATAGCTGATGAAATAGTAATTGTCGATAGCCATTCAAGCGATAAAACTATTGCAATATGTAAAAGATACACATCTAAAATATTCTCACATAAATGGGAAGATTTTGTTGCTCAAAAAAATATCGCCTTAGAGAAATGTAGCTCAGATTTTATCTTATCAATCGATGCTGATGAAGAGATTACTAAAGAGTTAGCTGATGAAATAATCGATAAAATTAATAACCTAAATCACGATGGATATATAGTAAACAGAAAAACTAAATATCTCGGTAAATTATTAAAACACTCGTGGCAACCTGATAACAAATTACGTCTTGTAAGAAAAGATGTGTGTCCTAGTTGGCACGGCGAGATCGTTCATGAAAGTTTGACTATTCAAAGTTCTCTGATTTCAATGTTGGATAACCATCTTATCCATCACTCATATAAAGATATTGAAGATCATAATAATAAAACTTTAAAGTACGCAATGTTATCTGCACAGAGCTATCATAAAATGGGAAAACAATCCTCTATATTCAAACTGTTCTTCTCCCCTGCTTTCAATTTTATAAAAATGTACTTCTTTAGATTAGGATTTTTAGATGGTATACAAGGACTGATAGCTGCAAGAAGTGGATATATTTATACATACCTAAAATATCTTTATCTATATGAACTTGATAGATCTCCTATAAAAAAAGAGGATACAAAATAATGAAAGTTATATCGATCGGTAACCTAAGTATGGGTGGTACAGGGAAAACTCCTCATACTATATATTTAGCAAAACTGTTTAATGATGAAGGAAGAGTTGTAACTATCTTATCAAGAGGATATAAAGGATTAGTCGGAAGCACATTGAATGTTATATCTGATGGACACCAAATCTTCTACGCTCCACCGCAAGCAAGTGATGAAGCTTTTATGATGGCTCGCAACTGTAACGGTGTATCGGTTATAACTGGAGTTGATAGAAACGCTTCATTAAAATATGCAGTGAAAAATTTTAACTCTAATCTAGCTATATTAGATGACGCTTATCAATATAAAAAAATAGATAAAGATATTGAGATACTCCTGCTTGATGCTAAAAACCCTATCTCAACTGGTTTTATATTTCCGTTTGGTTATCTAAGAGAGATGCCTACAAACATTAAAAGAGCCGATATAATTATTTTTACAAACTCTAAGGATAATATTATACCTGAAAAAGTTAAAAAATATATCGCTCCTCATCAGAAAGTATTCTTCTCTCGCTACACGAAACCTGTTCTAGTCAAAGATGGTATCGAACACGATATCTCCGAGCTAAAAGGTATGAAAGTTACAGCATATTCAGCGCTTGCAAATAATCGTTCGTTTCACGATCTGCTTATAGCGAACGGTATTGACGTTGTATCGTTTAAAACTTTTATGGATCATAAAAAATTATCACAATCTACACTCGATAAAATAATTGATAACGGGTTAGCTCTTTCAAGTACAGAGTTTTTAACAACAGAGAAAGATTATGTGAAATTGGAAGACACCTACTCTCGTATCTTCTCATATATAAAAGTTGATCTAGAGATAGATAACGAAAATGAACTGATATCACTTATAAGAGAGAAAATTAAAGAATAAACATAGTTATAGTTATGTGACAATATATTATGTAAGTATACACATTAACCTACTAATAAAATAGAAGCAAAAATATAATTAAATTCTTATAAAATAAAGCAAATATATAAAAAACTTGATATTCTACGATTATTCATGTAAAAATAGAAGATCAATTATTGGGGAAAAGTAATGCACGAGATAGCAAAAAGATTAAACGATACTATTCAAAAAGTAAATCCATCGGTTTACGAAATGCTTTCAGAGATCGGTAGAGAGATTTATATGCCTGAGGGGATAGTTACTCAAGGTAATGAGGCGAAACAGAAAGCGACAAAATTTAATGCAACGATAGGTATTGCGACAGCTAATAAGCGTCCAATGTACCTTGAGTCTATATATAACAACTTTGCAGGATTTACTCCTGAAGAGGTTTTTCCTTATGCGAACACTCCAGGAGTCGCAGAGCTTAGAACTTTATGGAAAGAGAAAATCTATAAAGAAGGGGCAACATTAAACGGTGCACAACTATCAAATCCAATAGTTACCTCTGCATTAACGCACGGGATATCTTTGTTATCAGAGATGTTCTGCAACAGAGGAGATTATGTTGTTCTACCTGATATGTTTTGGGAGAACTATACATTAACTTTCGCTGTAAAACTTAAAGCAAATCTTGTTACATATAAAACGTTTGATGAAGATAATAAATTATTTAACGTTAAAGGGTTACTAGAGGAAACAAAGAAAGCGGTTGTAAGTAAAGGTAAAGCGATTGTGATTTTAAACTTTCCTAATAATCCATCTGGTTATACTCCATCGGTAAAAGAGATGCAGGAAATGGCAGATGGTTTAGCAGAAATAGCAAACGGTGGTGGAAAGATTTTAGTTATAATTGATGATGCGTATTTCGGATTATTTTTTACAGATCACTGTGCAAAGGAATCTATGTTTTCATATTTAGCAAAAAAATCACCGAACCTACTTGCAGTAAAACTAGATGGTATAACTAAAGAAGGTTTCGCATGGGGGCTTCGTGTAGGATTTATGACATTTGCACAAACTTGTGATAACGATGAACAACTACTTCTATCAACACTTGAGGCTAAAGTTACTGGCTTAATTAGAGCCACCGTATCGAACTCTCCACATCCATCACAATCTGCTGTTCTGCACGCACTTCAATCACCTAATTTTGAACAAGAACGTGAGGCTTGTAATCAGATAATAAAAGAACGTGCATTAAAGATAGATAATATATTTAAAAGTGGTAAATACGATGATGAGTTTATACCGTATCCATTTAACTCTGGATATTTTATGTGTATTAAACTTAAAAACTGTAACTCTGAAGAGTTGAGAGTCGCTTTATTGAATAAGTATCAAATAGGCGTAATAAGCACTTCTACGACAGATATAAGGGTTGCATTTTCATCTGTTGATATTGAATATATTGAAGAGCTGTATGATACGATATATAAAGCATGTAAAGAGATAAAATAAATAAATTTACGATTATTTAAAATATTGTAGAGCTGTTAGATACGATTAATTAAACTCAGGCTAAAATTAGGTGTGAGTTTAGTTTGCTATACTTATAATAGACGTTAGTTTGACTGATTATGATTATAGTAAATGTGAGTTTAGTTCCATACTTATAATAGATGTTAGTTTGACTGGTTATGATTATA
>CAMRDM010000093.1 GCA_947041225.1 uncultured Deferribacteraceae bacterium
TTACATCAACAGCTTTTCCTCTGTTAGATACTCTATCTATCTCTTACAACGAAATAACAAATTTAAACCTAGCTAAATTCCCTGCTCTTACAAAACTAACTGCAATGGGTGTAAAGAATATTACTGGGTTTAATGATATAAAAAATAATCTCACAACTGTAGAGATATCTAAGGAAAGTAGAATTGATCTTGCCGATATAATAGGTATAGCTGACAAAACCAAAGTAACAACATTAGGGTTAGGAGATTATATAGAGACAAACCTTGATATATCAGGATTTACGAACCTTATGAACCTTTCGGTATCGGATATGGAGAACTTAACAACACTTGATCTATCTAAACTTACGAATCTTACGAAACTTGATATATGGTATATAGATAACTTAGCAACACTTGATCTATCTAAACTTACGAACCTTACGAATCTTGATATATGGAATATGGAGAACTTAGTAACACTTGATCTATCTAAACTTACGAACCTTACGAATCTTCAGGTATCTCATATAGATAACATAGTAACGCTTACTCTACCAACTGATGTAAAGAACCTTACGAATCTTCAGGTATGGAGTCTACCTCAATTAAATAACCTTGATATATCTGAATTTACGAACCTTACGAGCCTTGAGGTAGGTAATCTACCTAAATTAACAGCACTTACTCTATCTGAACTCACGAACCTTACGAGCCTTGAGGTAGAGAGTCTAAATCAACTAACAACGCTTACTCTACCAACTGATGCAACGAACCTTACGAACCTTGTTGTATATAATCTAACTGGCTTAACAGGACTTGATCTATCTGCACTCACGAACCTTACAAAACTAAGCGTAATAAGTGTAAAGAATATTACTGGGTTTAATGATATTAAAAATAATCTCACAACTATAGAGGTATCTAAGGAAAGTGGAATTAATCTTACCGATATAATAGGTATAACTGGTGTAACTGACAAAACCAAAGTAACCATATTACGGTTACAGGAGTACACAGATACAGAACTTAATATATCTGGATTTACGAACCTTACGGAACTTACGGTATGGGTGCTACCTATAACCGAGCTTGATCTATCTGCACTCACTGCTAATTTAACATCTTTAAGTTTAGGTTCTAACACTAGCCTTGCAACATTAAATCTAGGAACTACATCGTTTGTAAAAGGATTAAAAGTAACAGGAAATGGAAATACAGCGTTAGACGAAATTGAAAAAATCACATTTTTAAAAGATGATAAAATAACGATCAATTTAACAGATCCAAATATTGTTTACCCTCCTGCACCGTAATAAATAATTTTTTAAAATATACATAAATATAATGAACGCTGAATTTATCGGCGTTCTTTTTTTATCTATTTTTGTATATAATTTTTATAACTTTTTTATCTATATGTTTTGAGTTATATTTATGATAACATTAACTGTCTGCGTATATTTATCGTTCTAAATACAGTTATAATTTTATCTAAACGGAGAGTTATCTCATGAAATCTATCACACTTAAATCACTTATGTTACTGCTTTTTTCTGCTATAATTTTTAATACTTACGCAAATGATAAAACTGCGAACAAACAAAATAAAACCGTATCAAGTGCTAACTGTACAATGGTTTCAGCAACTATTATATGTAAAAACTCATTGATAGATAACGATATAAATTTTATAAAAAAACATGCAAAAATTATTACATCGCTTGATCTGACTTCTCATGATTATGTTTTTGATGATATCGTAACACAATCACAGGTGGATAATATTATAAACGGAACTACAAAATTTCCTCGATTAGATAATTTATCTATCTCTAACAACAGAGATATCTCTTCTTTAAATTTAAAAAACTTGCCTAAACTTACAAAATTATACGCCCTACAAATCCATAATATTACTGGATTTAACCGTGTCAAAAATCAATTAACTGCTTTAGAAATATCTGAGGTAAGTCGTATATCTCCTAACGATATAAAATCTTTAAGCAAATTAACTGTGTTAGCGCTACATGATTATCGTAAAATCAATAGTATTGATCTATCTAAACTTACCAATCTTACTGATCTTACTATACAGTCTGCCCATGCAGTAACAACTCTTATAATGCCCGAAACAGCACGCAAAATTACCAATATCTCTGTAACATATATGAACGCATTAACTAAACTTATAATACCAGCTGATGCCATAAATTTAACCTCTTTTATCATTAATAATACAGACGCTTTAACAGAACTTATTCTACCTTATAACACGCCTAAACTTACCCAATTTACAATTAAAGAAATGAACGAACTAAGTAAACTTACTCTACCAACCATAGCTTCAACTCTTACAACTTTAAAGGTGGAGGGAATGAGAGCATTAACAAAAATTAACATACCTACTAACGCACCTAAACTTACTAATATTAAAATACGGCACGCTCAACTTATCACTAAAATAGATCTCACTAATATTACTCAACTTACTGAGATTTATATCACAAGTTGTAAGAATTTAGAGATATTAATCATGCCTACAAAATCTCATAAACTTACTAAACTTGTCTTTGGAGATTCTAAACTTACTAAACTTGATCTATCTAAACTTACTAATATCAAAGAAATTGTAATATTGGATGCAAATAAATTAGAGACGCTTACATTACCTAATAATACTCCTAATCTCAACATAATTGAATTAAGTAACATAAATGCATTAACAAAACTTAATTTACCAAATCAAGCTCCTGAACTTACTAATCTTGATATTCAAAATATGGACAAGCTAACAACTCTTATCCTACCAAGTCAAGCACCGAAACTTACTAAGCTTATAATATCAAATATGGACAGTTTGACAAAACTTACTCTACCAAATATAACGCCTAAACTTGAGACACTTACAGTTATTAATCTCCATAAACTAACAAAACTTAGCTTGCCTAGTAAAACACTACTACTTGCAAATATTAATATAGGTGGCATGGATCAATTAACTAACCTTGATCTACCAACTGAGACGCCACAACTTACTAATCTTGAACTTGGTATTATGAATAAAGTAGCTAAACTTGAACTACCAAATATAACACCTAAACTTACTGATATGATAATTAAAAGAATGGACAAGCTAACAACTCTTATCCTACCAAATCAAGCTCCTGAACTTACTAATCTTGATATTCAAAATATGGACAAGCTAACAACTCTTATCCTACCAAGTCAAGCACCGAAACTTACTAATCTTACAACTCGATATCTAGCTATACTCACATCGCTTGATCTATCTAAGTTGACTAATCTACATACACTTGTTATCGGGGGTACAAATCAATTAAAAAAACCTGATCTACATAAAATAAGTAGCCTTACTTCTCTTACAATTACTGATATGAACCAACTACAAACATCTTATATATCTAAACTTGTAAACATTAATTATCTTACCGTAATGAATATGTCGCTCACAAACCTTGATCTAACTAAACTCACAAAACTATACTATCTTAGCTTATGGAATATCGATAACTTAACAAAACTTACCCTACCAACCAACGCACCTGAGTTCAATCATCTTTCAATAAAGGAGATGAATGCATTAACTAAACTTGATCTATCTGAACATACGACTACCTTGACATCGCTTGAATTATACGGAAACACTGTGCTTAAAAAATTAGATCTTGGCGATAAACCGTTCGCAAAAGGGTTAGAGGTGATAGGAGCGTACAACAATAGTTTAGACTCTCTAAACAAAATTATATTTAAAAAAGATGATCGCATAATTATAGATTTAAGCGAACCAGATGTTACATACTCTGCTCCGTAACAATAGATATTTTACACTCTAAACATCTAAGATAGAGTATCTATACAACTATCTAAGCATATATTAGAAGTAATTACTAACCGATAATTAAAATATATAAACCGTAAAAACTGCACAATAAAAAAGGATAGATTTAACTCTATCCTTTTTATGTATAATCTACAAATTAGTTAAACTAATTATTATAAATGCTTATTAATCGCATCAACGTAAGCTGTACGTGGTTGCACAGCTATAAACTGCTCAACAACTGCACCATCTTTAAATAATAAAACAGTCGGAATACTCATAACGTTATACTCTGCTGCTAACTCTTGGTTATCATCAACGTTAATCTTAACTACTAATGCTTTGCCCTCAAACTCTTTCTGTAACTCATCTATAACTGGAGTTAACATCTTGCAAGGCATACACCAATCTGCCCAAAAATCAACTAAAACAGGTACTGATGATTTCAGTACTTCAGACTCAAAATTACTTGCGTTTATCTCTAATGCCATATCTAATCTCCTCTAACACTTTTTTAATTATTCATTAATCAATTCGTATTATCCATTCATTTCTGATAATTGTCAATGAAAATTGATTAAGTCTATTAATATCTAAACTCAACATTTATATATAGTATAAACTATATATAAACTATAACTTACACAACTGTAACTATCTATTACATAACTAATTAACTACAAATATACATCTCTTCTTATCTATGCACGAAACACATGAATCAGAAAATGAATACTTACACCCCATCGATATACCAAGACGTGATATAGCAAAATCATACTTAGCTGGATCTCTCGGATTTAACTCTCTAAAATAATTACTGATCTTATCAAGCGACACTTTAGGTGATGTATTACTCGATACTATACCCATATTAACAGCTGCTCGTTTTATATGAGTGTCCACAGGCATATATAACATACTCGGTTGAAAAATCTTCCCTTTCCATAAACCGAGATCAATCTCATCTTTACGGATCATCCAACGTAAAAACATCATAAGTCGTTTTGATGCTGATTTACCCGGTATAGGAAATAAAAAATTAACACCGTTCGTAATAGTTTTAAACTCATTACGAATATCTAATATAGATAAATGTAAACACTCATCTATCCCTTTATCAGCATGACGCTCAAATATAGATCTAATTGATCCATGTCTATCGTACAGTCTATTCATCGCAAGTGAGTAACTTGAAATATCTGCTGAAGTTTGAAATCGATAGTAAATATTCTCATTACTAAAACTGTTCATCTTTATCGGATCTGTACCTGTGTAATCAAAATAACTTGCTAAAAACTTCTTAATCGCTTTAACATTACCGTATGCAAAAAGAGCAGAGGTGAACGCTATAAACTCTGTGTTGCCTTTTACAACATGAGGAAAATATATTGGATCAGTATCTATAAAATCCTTAGAATTATATCGCTTATAGATCTCTTCAAAATACTCTTTGCGTTTATCTTCACTCATTAACTAACTCATTAACTAACTCATCATCAAACTCTTCGATACCTAATCTATTAATCTCTATCTCGCTACTTTTAAGTCCAGCCGATCTGAAAAATTTCAACATATTAAATGCACCTTGTGCAGTTACTTTCATCTCTAATATATTATCAGCGTGCGACAGAAGATACTCATCTATGTACACCTTTTTTAGTCTACCCTTTTTATCTTCAACTTCATAGAAATTTGTTCCGCCGTCAAGAAGCTTAACAAATAGAGCGTAGTTACTCTCTGATAATTCTAACTTAATTTTTAAAGAACTTTTTAATTTTAACGATGGTATCTTTTCTATATTTTTAAGCTCTATACCTTCTACCATATTTTTGTTAATCTCATCTATAAAAATATCTACATTCTCTATCTCTGCCCTAATAAGCAGTATCTCGTTTTCACCTGAAACACCAACTTGTAAAGGTTGAATTAATATGATCTTAGGTTGAGGATTAAATCCCTCTGTATATGCAAGATTAACTTTACAGATATCAAGTGAGTGATTAATTAATCGTACTGTATCAAGAGTTGATAAAAATTTTGCACCTCTATCTTTCTTATATCTTATAAGATAGTTGATATAATTTTTATCATCTTTTATATCACTTTCACTCTCTTTCTCTAAATTGCTTTTTAACTCTAAATCTTTTTCAAGAGGTTTAGCGTTCGTAACTTGTATAACTTTAAAATCACACACGCCACACGCAAAACATTTTCCTCTTCTGCAATCATCTATCATAGCTTCATTTTTCGCAGCTTCAAACTCTTTCAACTTAAACTTTTTCGTAACACCTGTATCTATATTATCCCATGGAAGGACATCGTTAACATCGTAATTTTTCTCAGCGATATTTAACATATCAACACCGATCTCTTTCGCTGTATCAACCCACATATTGTAATCAAAAAACTCATGCCACGGATCTAAATACCCACCCTTTTCAACTATCCTTTCAAGCAGATTACCGATAGATTTATCGCCCCTTGATAGAACAGCCTCAATCTTAGAAGTTTTAATATCATGATATCTAAGCTTGAATTTTGTTGGTGCGATCTCTTTCTTTAGTAACTGCATTTTTCTATGAAATTCATCAGCTGTATTCTGTCCTAAAAACTCAAAAATTGTATGTGCCTTTGGAACAAAATTTGATACAGATACAGTAACATTAAAAGATCGTTTATTAGCTGCATGATAAATCTTTCTTGCAAGATCAATAATACCTTTCACATCATCATCTGTTTCAAACGGTAGACCTATCATAAAGTATAATTTAACAGATGTAACTCCACACTCTGATGCTAATTTAATAGAGTCAAGTATCTGCTCCTCTGAAAGATTTTTATTGATAACTTTTCGCATTCTTTCAGATCCAGCCTCAGGTGCAATCGTAAATGATGAACGACGAACACCTGTAATCTCTTTAAACAACTCTTTACTTACAGAGTCTGCTCTAAGCGACGGTGTTGATAAAGATGTGTGTTTAGAATCTAAACCTCTATGCAAGTTCTCGATAAGGGGCGTTATTTGAGAGTAATCTCCCGTTGATAAAGATAGTAAAGACACCTCTTTATATCCTGAGTTAGATGCCTGATTCATAGCTTCTTTGGTGATGTTTTCCACCGATCTCTCTCTAACTGGACGGTATATCATCCCTGCTTGACAAAATCTACAACCTGCCGTACAACCCCTAGCAATCTCAACAGTTATCCTATCTTGAACCGCTTCAAGAGTTGTTATAAGAGGCTTCTGAACACCGAGGCTATCTGCAAATGTTTTTGAAACATCTCTAAGAGGGGTTTTAGCTGGATCAATTAATGGCATATAAAGAAACGGATATTTATCGTTAAGATATATTAAAATATCTTTTTTTGATTTTGATTGTGATTTTAATTCACCGATCTCTTCCACGATTTTTCCAATATTATCATCTGCTTCACCGATATAAAATATATCCATAAATGTTGACATAGGTGCTGGATTAAATGTTGCTCCACCACCTGCGATAATGATAGGTGTATCGTTATCATCTAATCTATCTTCTGATCGTAAACTGATATTTGAGTTCTTTAGAATAGCAAGGATCGTTGTATAACTTAATTCATAAGCTATAGAAAAACCTAGTACATCGAAATCTTTCAAACTTTTAGAGTGTTCTATCGATCTAAAAATATCGCTACCAAACATCTCTACTGCATCTACCCACGGTGCAAAAAATCTCTCACAAGATATTTTATCTGATCTGTTTAAAATATCATACAGTAACCTATAACCTAAATGTGATGAACCTATCTCGTATATATCTGGAAAGATTAAACAGAATGATGTGAGCTCATTATGATTAACTTTTTTAATACTATTTATCTCGCTACCTATATATCTTCCTGGCTTTGAGATGTCTAACAACCTATTGTTTTTCTCTAACATATTTCATTAATCAATACCTCTCCATTTTCTTATATGAATGGAATTAACTATTCCAAGCATAGAGTAAAATGATAGTAAAGATGAACCTCCGTAACTTAAAAATGGCATCGGGATACCTACAATTGGCATCATTCCTACTGTCATATATGAATTTATCATGAACTGAAAAAATATATACGACGCAACAGCAAATGTGATAATT
>CAMRDM010000094.1 GCA_947041225.1 uncultured Deferribacteraceae bacterium
TATTTTAGCGGTTGGGTGCATACCAACAGGTATACCACGACCGTTATCTTCAACAGTTACAGATCCATCGACGTGTAATATGATCGTTACATTATCACAATGACCAGCCATAGCCTCATCAATAGAGTTATCTATAACTTCATAAACGAGGTGATGAAGACCTTTAGAACCAGTAGAACCGATATACATTCCAGGACGTTGACGAACGGCTTGAAGCCCTTCAAGTACCCTAATACTATTTTCGCTGTACGTATCGGTATTTGTTGTTTTCTCTGACATATTAATTACTATCCTCATGAAGATAAACTAAATACTTATCTAAATATATTTTATTACATATCTTGGTATTATAGTAGATTTTATAAAATTTATCATCTCTTTTTTATTAAAAAACAAAATATTAGAAAATAACTCCTTTTACTATCGTGATAAATCTGATATATTTATCACATTTTCGTACCCTTTTCTTTCATTATCTATCCCTGAATAAATCGTTTGTCGTCCAGATGATAAGATATTTCTCAATTTTTCAGAGTTATTTTTATCAAGTCCAGACTCAAAATCATCTAACAGACATATAACCTCTTCACCACGTACACCCTCAATCATATTGATTAAAGTTAACATAACTATCAATGAAAAAATCTTTTTCTGTCCAAAGGATGAATATCTTTCAATCGCTTTAGCATCTCTATACATATAAAATTTATCTCGTTGAGATCCGTACAGAGTTCTTTTAATATAAACCTCTTTACTAAATAAACTATCATCTAAACTATTACTCTCATAATGAAGATAATAGTTTGAAAAATCTTTAAATGTATCGTTACAGTAAGCAGATAAACCTATATTTATTTTATCAACTGTAGCTAACCTTTTTTTATATATTATGTTTGATAGATCAAAAATCTTCTCATTTAAAATATTTATATATAATTGATCGCAACTATCTTTAGATATCTCTTCGTTCTTTTGATCTACATACCTATTGTAAGATCTAAGCTCATTAATATAATTTATATCTGTGTAGAATATAGATCTATCAATAAATGAACGCCTATCACTTTGAGATACCGATAATATCCCAAGATCATCAGGAGTGTACGCTTTAACTAAATGAGAGTATAAATACTCGTTATAGCTACCTATACTCTCTCCATCAATAGTTAATGTTTTTTTATTATGATATTTTAAAACTATCTCTTGCTCACTCATATCTGACTGTTGAAACATAATACCTTCAACTCTTAAAAATTTCTCATCAAATGATATTAATGAGGATAAAGACTGACGCTTAAATCCACGCATAGATAGAAGAAGATAAATTGATTCTAAAATAGAACTTTTACCGATACCATTCGCACCAATAAATAAAGTCTCTTTACCAAATGTTAAATCTAATTTTAAATGATTACGAACATTTAATAGCTTTAACTGAGAAAGCAACATTAGATCTTGTCAATAGAGATAGGAACTATTAAATATCTATATCTATCTGATTCTGGAGTAATTAATGCAGGTGAACGATGACTACTCATCTCAAGAAGAAAATGATCAGACTCAATATTATTTAATATCTCTTGAAGAAGCCTTGCATGAAATATTATGTTGAATGGATCACCTTTATATTCGATACCTTCAATAGTTTCTTTACCAAGACCATGCTCTGTTTCTAAACTAGATAATGTTAATCGACCTGTTTCAAAGGATAAAGAAATCCCAGGTGAATCTTCATCTGTTATTGTTGCAATACGCTTAGCTGTTTCCATGAAAGTCTTCTTCTCTAACCTTGCTTGAATAGGATAATCATTTAAAAATAGTTTAGAAACACCTTTAACAAACTTCTCTATTAATTTAGTGTATACAGTTATGTTACCAGATTTAAATGACATCTGCTTTTTATCAGTAGATATTTCTATGATATCTCTGTTCTCAATAATTTTCATTAACTCGGTAACAGTTTTTTTAGGAATGTTTACAATAAACTCATCAGAGAAATTCATATCAAAAATAGTGTTGGCTATAGCAACCCTTTGAAGCCCTGTTGCATAAACCTCTAAACAGTTTCCGTAAACGTTAAAATGTGCTCCAGTATATTCAACTTTTTGATGCTCGTTAGAAACACAAAATGAAACTCTTTTAAATAAACTTATTAAATCTTTAGATGATAGTTTAAGATAATACTCTCCTGTGATAGGAGCCATCGTAGGAAATGTTTCTATATCTGTTGTAGCAAGCCTAAATAATGATTTACCTGATTTAATGTTTAAACGGTTATCATTAAAGTTGAACTCTACTATAGCAGTCTCTGGAAGCTCTTTTACAATATCTAAAAGTTTCTTACAACTAACTGTTAAAGAACCAGACTCAACCATATCTACATCGATAGTTGCAGAAAATCCTATCTGATAATTTGTTGTACGCATTGTTAATACATTCTCTTCAACAGAGAGATAAACATTTTGAAGTAACGGGTTAATAAACTTACTACTTGTAAATCCATTTGCATACTGTAGATGAGTAAGTATCTTCTCTTTAATAACTGAAAATTTCATTAAAACTATCCTCATGCGATAAATTTGTATTTATATTAATATTTAGTTGTTATTATAGGACAACTTATAACTTTGTACAAGTAAATTTACGTCTTATTTTATAATAATTTTTATCACTCATAACAACATTCAAAAAATACTTAAACATAGTAACAACTTTCATCATCACTTAGAATTACTATCGTCTAAACTATGAAAAACATTTATATAAATATTATTTAATTAATTTTCGTATTATGCAATCAATTAAATGTGTATAACAGATAAAACAGTATATGGATAACAGTTAAAACTCATCTAACTATGTCGTAGTTAACGGTTTTTATTGTGGAAAACTTAATGAATAAGTTTCATCTTATCTAAAAGGACATTTATCGTTCCTTCAAGTTCATGATTGGATAGTAATTCATCTGTAATTTTATTTACTGCGTGAAGAGCGGTAGAGTGGTCTCTGCTGAAGATAGAAGAGATCTCTGTGTATGATAGAGACATTTTTTCACGTATAAGATACATAGCGATACTTCGTGCAAGAGCGATTGTTTTAGATCTATTTTTAGATTTTAGATCGCTAACTTTAAGTTGATAATATTTAGCAGTAAGTTCAAGGATACTATCTGGAGATAAGGTTTTATCTCTTTTCATTAGAAAATCTTTAAGATGTTTTTCAGCAAACTGAATAGTTATATCTTCGTTATCTATAGATGCGAGTGTAAATATTCTAAGAGTTGCGCCTAAGATTTCACGAGTGCTATCACTTTTAAGATTATTTGCAAGATACCTTATTATGTCATCGGAGAACCGTTGAGTTGTTAGATCTTCGATCTCTATATATTTTTTTATGATTGCTTCTTTTTCTTCAACAGATGGAGTGGATACATCAACCATAAGTCCAGATGTAAATCTAGATGATAATCTAGGATCAAGTTCTTTGATATTATTAGGAGATGTGTTAGATGTAAGTACGATCTGTTTCTGCGTTGCATAGAGTTGACTGAATGTAAAGAAGAACTCTTCCATTGTTCTACTTTTACCAGCGATAAACTGCACATCATCGCATAGAAAAAGATCTATGTTAAGGTATCGTTGTTTAAAGCTATCAAGTTTGCTAAGACGCATAGATGTAACGAAATCATTAACGAACGATTCTCCAGTTGTATAGAGTATTCTATATTTAGGAAAGCGCTCTTTAAGTTCATTACCAACAGCGTGCATGAGATGAGTTTTACCAAGTCCAACATCGCCGTATATGTATAATGGATTAGCTGTAGTTTTACCACTTATGAGTGATGAACAAGCTGCGTGTGCATAACGGTTAGAAGTACCTACAACGAAATTATCAAATGTAAATCGTTTATTTAGTGGCAGATCAAAGGTTGTATCGGTTTGTGCAACATTTCTTTCAACAGATACTGTACGAATAGTTTGATCGTCTTTATTTTCGATTGATATGATGATATCAATATCGGTTTTTAATCCTAAATTTTCTCTAAATGTTTTTTTGATTAATGAAAGATAGTTATCTTCAACCCATGTTTTAAAAAATTTATTAGGCGCTGTTAATACGATAGGGTTGCCGTTTAAAGTTTTAATGTTAAGCGGTGAGAGCCATTGATTAATCTCTGCTTCAGTAAGTTCGCTTTTAAGAATATCAAGAATATTTAACCACGTACTATTGTCTTTCATATCTCTCCCTATTGAGTAACTAATCCATATGTAACTATAATATCAACTTAATGATAATACTTGTAAAATAAAAATAGTGATAGTACAACTATAAAACTGATTTTAGAATATAAATGTTATAGTTGTTCCAAATGAGTAACCGAAACCTGTATGGCTTGTACCACCAACTGTATCGTAGAAGGTTTTTCCAACATAATGTTTGCCAGATAGAAGCAGTTGAAAGTAGGGTGATACTTGAATAAAGTTTTTAATACTTACAGAGTATTTAAGTCGAAGCCAGTATAGTTCGCTATAATATTTATTTCTACTAAAATAGTCTTGATTTACGATATTTGATAATAGATATCTTTCATGTTCGAGTTGAAATTCTATTGCAAATGTGTTGCTATCGTTAGGAGTTAATAGATATCCTATCGTGAGATCAAGTACAGGTTGATAATTAATTTCTAAGCCTTGGTATCTTGAAAATTTTACTTTAAGATAGTTTAGAGGGTAACCTACGATAAATGTAACACGAGGATCATTATATTCATATCTTATCATAGGAAGAGGAAACATTTCGCCAAACGGAGAGTATGTTGAGTAAAATATCCCTAGATATAATCTATGATATCCAGTTCTATTAGAACCATCTTCATATTTCATCTCAGGTTTTTTACTTTCAATTAATTTATATGCGTAAAACCCTTCAAAATCTATAAGATTTAAAAGTGTAAAAGGTTTATTAGATGATGAGGCGATACTTGCACCGAACCAGTGATTACCAACTGTATGAGAGTACCCAACTCCAACACTTGTTAAACTAGAGTCGCTATCAGTTATAGATGTTAAATTAGATAACTGGTATGAAAAGTTTGAGTTACCTAGTTGGTTCGATCCAGATATATCGAATTTTGCAGCGTCATAGTTATCAGAGTTGATGTATCTGTAATCTATCTGATTATCTTGATACGGATAATATAATGGCGATGGATGTCTCTCTGCGTATACAGGAGTAAGTACTGTTAAAAACAGTAATAGAGACAAAAATTTTAATAAATGTTTTAATAACACAATGGAACTCCGTTAATCTAATATCTTCAATTTATTAGATGTTATTACCGCCTCTTTACGATCTAAAATGCCAGATGCGTATCTAACACCAGAAAAGATCGGTATATCGTTTAATACTGCGAACTCAACAATAGGAGAGTATAGAGGTATAGAGTCGAATATAAAACCTTCAGCATTTTTGTATCTATCTAAATCAAATACAGATACTTTTAAAAAGTGTATAATCATACCTTTATAACTATCTAAATTTAGATCGGTTGTAATAACACCACTACTATCTTTATCGTTTAAAGAGAGCACATCTATAACTTTATTTTTTAATATAGCGTTAGATATATAATTATTGGTTTCATTTACAGTTAAAATATCTTTCACATATATCTCTTTCGGTTTAAATAACGTAGAAAATCTATAATACTTATTTCTCTTAAAAGTTATAGTGTTAAAGAGATCGCCGTAATAGTTACCGTTAAAAAGTTTACTAACGTCATCGTAATCTAAATAGTAAAATCCAGCAGTAGAATTTATAAACCCTTCTTTTAAATGATTTTTAAAAAACTTCTCTAATGCGTTTTTCATATATCCCATAAGGTTGGATAAAGTAATTGTAAAATCATCTTTCATATCTAATAACCTATGAATACGTTCAACTAAACTTTTAATCTTGCTTGATGCAAATAATGAATGTTTAAGTTTAAGTTCTTTCATTAATATATCAAAATCAGATGCTTTAGAGTTATCTATACTACTATTAGCTTTAATTTTTTTAGATAAGAAATCAAAGAACATAAAAACATCTGTATCAGAACTTTTACTAAACAAATTTTCACTACGAGTTTTATATATGAGTTTTAATAATTTACCTCTATCAGTTGTTAGCTCAAAAAGATCGTTAAATGCAGATAGGAGTTCAACGACTAAAAAAGTATGAATAATAAATATTTTTATATATACGTTAAATAAGAAATCATCTTTAATAGCTAAAACATTCGTTGATTTAGATTTATGATTTAATTCATCTAAAATTTCAGCTATCTCTTCGATCAGATCAGGAAATAAAGATCGTTTTAATTTAGATGTTTTACTTTTAGATTGTAAGTATAGTGGTGTTTGATAGTTAAGTCTAAATTGATAAGAGTTAATACCTATATAATTTAGAGATTTTTCGTAATTTTGTAATGTTATATAAGGAGTGTTGAAAACTGTTACAACAGATGGAGAAACAGTTTTGAGTCCAGCCGATATAAATAACGGATATAAAATATCGGGGTTTTGTTCTAAAATAGATGCAGTAAGAGGAGATACCGTATCTGGAAAGTAATCATCAATAAAACTGTTAGATAGTATCGTTCCACCATCGAGATAAAACCTATCACTAATTTCACATTCAGCAGTAGTATAAGGTTTTGAGATAGAGAGATCTTTAAGATTATAATCAAGTGAGTTTAATTCATCTATTTTAGATATAGATTTTATAAAAACTTTATTATGAGCCATTACAAAATCTATTGATATATCTACTAAGTTGATATCCTCTAATGTGTTTATAACTTTACAAATTCTACTTAAATCAGATGAGTCTAGTAGATCATCAGAACCAGATATAACTCTGTAGAAGTTTTTATAGATACCTTTTAACATAACAGCTTCAAAGCTAGAAAATTTTAGATAGTAGAAAGCGTTATTAGATTTATATCTAGACACACCTTGAAACTCAAACGCCATTTCATCGTTTAAGTTATCAATTTCGCTTTCAAATATTTCAATTCCAGCATCAGATGCTATTTTTAAAAGTTCTTTATCGTTCATAGTCTTTTATTTACCAGATGATTTTAATAACAATTTTGTAATATATTCATATTTTGCTATAGCTTTGTTGATTATATCATCAGGTATAACAGGAGCAGGATATTGTTTATTCCAATCAAGTGTTTCAAGATAATCTCTAATAACTTGTTTATCCATGCTATCTTGTCCTCTGCCTATTTCATAAGTTTTTTTGCTCCAAAACCTTGATGAGTCAGGAGTTAACACTTCATCAATTAATATGATTTCATCGTTATACATACCGAACTCAAATTTTGTATCAGCTAAGATTATTTCATGTTCAGATGCGTAGTTGTTAGCTTTATTATATAGATCTATCGAGTACTGTTTTAATTTAGATGCTTTATCATCACCAATTAGTTCAACAACTTTTTCGTATGATATAGGTTCATCGTGCAATCCAACATCAGCTTTTGTACTGGGAGTAAATAATGGAGTTTCAAATTTTTGAGACTCTTTCATACCACTAGGTATAGATATACCAGATATCATAGAAGTTTGATTATAATCTTTCCAACCAGAGCCAGTTATATATCCTCTAACGACACATTCAACAGGTAAAGGTTTAGCTTTTTTCACAAGCATACTTCTACCTTCGAGGATATTTTTATATTGATGACAGATTGCAGGCATTTTATTTACATCAGTTGTAATGAGATGATTTTTAACAATATCTGATGTGAAATCAAACCAGAATTCAGATAATTCGGTTAAAAACTTCCCTTTAGATTCGATACCGTTTGGAAGAATTACATCAAATGCAGATATTCTATCCGTTGAAATTATAAGTAAATCTCCTTCAACTTCATAT
>CAMRDM010000095.1 GCA_947041225.1 uncultured Deferribacteraceae bacterium
GAGCTTGTCGATTGAGTTAGTTGATCAAGTTAGTCGAGCAAGTTTGTTGATCGAGTTTGTTGAGCAAGTTAGTTGAGCAAGTTTGTTGATCGAGCTTGTCGATTGAGTTAGTTGATCAAGCTTGTCGATTGAGTTAGTTGATCAAGCTTGTCGATTGAGTTAGTCGAGCAAGTTTGTTGATCGAGCTTGTCGATTGAGTTAGTTGATCAAGTTAGTCGAGCAAGTTTGTTGATCGAGCTTGTTGATCGAGTTAGTCGAGCAAGTTTGTTGATCGAGCTTGTCGATTGAGTTAGTTGATTAAGTTTGTCGAGCAAGTTAGTTGATTAAGTTTGTTGAGCAAGTTTGTTGATCGAGCTTGTTGATCAAGTTAGTCGAGCAAGCTTGTAGTATAGATTATAAGTGCTTGTTTAAAGGGGTTTTGATGAAGTATAGTATCCCATCTAAAATTATTGTATTTACATTAATATCTCTATGTATATTCACTGGAGCTAGTTACTCTGCGCCAACAGGTGGAAGTGTGTCGCATGGTGATGCGAATATTAACCATAACGGTGGAAACACTACAATCAATCAAAATAGTGATAAAGCGATAATCAATTGGGGATCGTTTGATATCGCTCATGGCGAATCAGTTATATTTAATCAAAAAAACGCAAACAGTATTATATTGAACAGAGTAACTGGTGGAGAGCAATCATTTATTAACGGATCTTTATCAGCTAACGGTAAAGTTTTCATATTAAATAGTAGTGGAATATTAATAGGTGGCGGTGCATCGATTAACACTGGCTCATTCTTAGCATCAACTGGACAAATGAGCGATAATGATTTCATGAGTGGAAATTATAATATTCATAGTGCGTTTGGTGATATAACTAATAACGGTTCTATTACTGTAGATAATTACGGATACGCAGCACTACTAGGTAGAAGAGTTATCAATAATGGCGTTATATCGGCTAACCTAGGAAGAGTAGAGATCGCATCAGGTGAGGCATTTAGAGTTTCATTTTATGATAACAACCTAATAGGCGTTAGTATAGAGAAAGGTGTTGCAGAGTCTTATATATCTAATACAGGAACGATTACGGCAGAAGGTGGCACGATATATATGTCTGCTAAAGGGTTGTCGGATATTATTAAATCAACTGTTAATAACGAAGGTGTTATTTATGCAGGGTCTATAAGTAACGATGGTGGTAGAGTTGTTTTATCTGCTGGATTTGGAGAAGTTAATAACGGTAACTTAATAGATGTTTCATCAGATATAGGTCAAGCAGGAAATGTTGAGATATATGGAAATGATATTATTATTCAATCAGAAGGTGCAGTTATTGACGCCTCTGGTGAAAGTGGTGGTAATGTATATCTAAAAGCTTCTCATAATGCAGAAGTTAAAGATAAAGCTACTATTACTGCTAGCGGGACAAGTGGTAACGGTGGAGGAATATCTGTTCTATCTAAAGGAGTTTTATTCTTTGATAAAGGTGCATCGTTATTTTCTCAATCAGTTACAGGTAACGGAGGATTTATTGAAGTATCTTCTGTAGACGGTTTACATCTTAAAGGTACAGCTAATACTTTATCAACTAATGGAAATCATGGAATGTTTATCCTTGATCCATATAATATAGTTATCACAAATACAGCATCTACAAAATCATCAATAACAGATCTATTCATACTCGATATAAATACAGCTCTAGCTACAAACGGTTCATTTACATTAAACGCTGTAAATATAAGTATGGATCCTAGTGCATATGGAGTGGCAATAGGTACAGGAACAGGCGATTTAACTTTTAATGCCTCAAATAATATTAATTTTGTTTCACCAAATATACATGTAGATAAACTTACAATGACAGCAGAGTACGGTATTACTATAAGCAAAGATCCTACTAAGCCTGCTAAAATAATGGCAAATGAATTTAATATAACTTCATTCCTTGCAAATATTAACTCAACAGGTGTTGAGCTAGAGTTAGGTAACTTACTTATATCATCTCCTGAAGGCTCTACAGAGCTAGATTCGTTGTCATCTGCAACAGGGATGAACGTATCAGGAGTGATCGGTAAAGATCTAAAATTATCATCAACTAATGCTTTAATAGATTTAATTATTGATAATGATCTTACAGCAGTAAATTCTATGTCGTTTAATTTACCAGGGGCTAATTCATCATTAACTGCTCGTAACGGAAAGATTATAACAGAATCGCTTAATTTAGATGTCCCAACGGGTATTGTTAGTCTAAGAGATGCCAATTTTGTAACTTTAAATGCAGTCGCAGATAAGATAGAGATAACAAACTCAAGTGTAGAAGAAGTAACTATTGAAAATCTTAGTATAACATCAAGCTTTAGATATACACATGCTTCTATATCAGATGTTATAATTGAAAGTCTTCTTATTTTAGGAGCTGTAGCAACTCCAGATATTTCAATTACACTTCAGAAAGGTAAACTTACTTTCCCGTTTGAAATAGCATTAAGTCATCTTGGATTTATTACTATACAAGAGGCTTCAACAATAATATTTAAAGCACAAGATACAATAGATTTATCAATAAATGGTCCTACGGGCATAACAGGAACAGACTTCTTTACTAAATTTGGATCAACGAATGCTGGAGCAGCTAAGTTAATATCTTTTGAAGCACCTAACTCGGTTAAAGTTGATATAACAAGTAGATTAGTTAATTCATCTTTAAACATGGTGTCTGAGAATAGTTTTGTAACAGGAAGATGTACATCAGCACTTTTTTGTACAATGGCATCAATATCTGCATCGGCTAGTGGAGATATATTAATTGATAGGTTTGGTACATTATCGTATTCAGCGAAATCTGGATCGGGTAATATAGTAATAAATATGGGGCCTATCGCAGGGGCAACTGCAGCAGGAACTCCAGCATCTTCTATAACTTTTGCTAACCTAGAAACGACAGGTGACGGTAGGATTACTTTAACAGCATTACCTGGCTCGTTAGCTAATAATGCTCCGATAAATATTCTTAATCTTAATGCAGGGAGTAATGGTTTAGTTTTAAGTTTAATTAATTCTCCATTAATTAACATCATCTCTAAAACTATCGATGATTTAGATATTATGTTTGCATCTGGAAATGATCAGTTCTCATCGTTTTCTGTGGTATCAGAAGGATCTATAAATTTTATTGATGCTTTTGATTTTACACCTACAAAATTCCTCTCTATAACATCAAATTTTGGTGATATATCATTGAATAATACTGATGTTTTTACGAGTACGTCAATTTCATTAAGTGCAAATAATATTGTTAGTTCATCAGGATCATTATTAAATTTTAAAACAGGAACAGGATCTTCTATGATAGAGGAATCTATCTCTTTAAATGTATCTGGCGATAATCAAGTAGAGTTTAATATTGATGCATTGAACCGAGGTATCCTTAATTTAAATGGTAATATGAAAGTCAATATTAATGGAACTACTACAATCGGTAAGACGGAGATCTCATCAACTTCTATGACAGGAAATATTATTATAGATGATAATGGTGGAGGACATGCAGTTACTCTTAAAGATATAGCAAATGTAAATTCATTTATAGCTGAAAGTGTAGGTAATGTTATACTTGATCCAACATTTAAAGCGACTGCAACAGGTGAGTTTAGTATAAATTCAAATGGAACTATAACAAGTGCTAAGAGTACTGACGGCGATAAAGCGTGGATACATGCAGATCATATATCGTTAATAGCTACAAGGATTGGTGGAGGAACGGTGTTTCCAACGCCTGAAGATTATACCGATACAGCTATAATGGTAGAGGCGAATACTGGATACTTTGAAGCAACAGATCTATCTCAAGCTACTGAACCTATAATAGATATCGGCTCAGCAGACTTTATGAGCTCATTATTCAAATATAAATTTGCTCCATCTCCAGATGTAGATACAAGGGCATTTTTAAATGGATTAAATATAAAATCTAATTGGCATGATGAGCTAAATACTACTAGAAATGATTACTATTTATATAACCCAGATTTAAGATATAGTAGATATTTAAAATACGATATTTATGATGATGTTTTAGCATTAGGTGATGATTTAATTATTTCTGATATAGTTTATAAGAAATTTATTCACTCAAAATTTAAAGTGGGTAATTCAATATTTTTAAAATAAATTATATGTTTCATAGCGAGACATCATGTTAAAACTTGTTATCTTTGATTGCGATGGAGTAATTATTAATAGTGAAGATGCTATATTGCAGTACTATGATAATGTTCTGATCGGTGCAGGGTACCAATATATTGATAGAGAGGATAAATATCTACTCTCAGGTGTTTTATCTATGGCTGATAGAGATATAATGAAACTATTAGCTAACGATGATACGATCAAACTTGATAAATTATATCAGTCAGCGAAGCAGGTTTATAAACCGAATGAGTATGGCAATATTGTTCTATCAGATGGGCTCAAAGAATTATTAGATAGATTAAAAAGAAACAAAATCAAGTTGGCTGTACTCACCAATAGAGGATCATCACTACCATCTTTACTGCAACATTTTGGTGTGTATGAATACTTTGATAAATTGATAACAGCATCTGATGTAACCATTCCTAAACCTGATCCAGAGGGTTTAAATTGTATATTAAGACATTTTAAAATATCTAAAGATGAAGCGATTTTTATCGGTGATGCAGAGCCTGATTACTACGCTGCAAAAGCTGGTAAAGTACAGTTCTACTCTTACAGAAAGAAGAATAAAGACGCTCATGTTATAAGTAATTTTTCAGATATTAGTGATATCTATCATAATGATCTTCCGTTATAACGTTACAGTATCGTAACGGTCGTTATATGTATGAAAATCATATCGGTAACAAACTTTTCATGATTGTTTTACCTATACTTATTCAATGGGAAAATTACCTATAAAGTAGCCATTAGCTAGATACTTATTGAGTTGTAGAGCTGTTTATAGTATAATATATATGAGTTACATAATGATTTAGCTCAAGGAGATATCAATGCAAGATTTATCGGATATTGAACTTAAATATGGCTTTCAGTTTCCAGACATATACAAAAAATTATTAAAAGACGCTATGTTTGATTACGATGGAAAAAGTGATACGTTATTAGATTACCAATTTTACGGAGTGGATTTAGAAGTTTTACCATTTAGCACGGCAATAAAATATTATGATGATGATCCACTTATTAAGGCTAAAGCCAATAAGATTTTTCCTTTTGCTATAACAGGGGCAGGGGACTGGTACGGTTTTTATTTTGGATTGGATCAGAACAATAACCCTCCTATTGTGTTGGTGGAGCATGATAGTGATGAAGTGGTATTCTATGCTGATAATTTAGAAAATTTTATTTTCTATTTTTTGTTGCGTGCAGCGTGCGGAGTTGATAAAGCTAAAAGTGATGAGTTTTTTATTGCAGAGTTAAATAGAGTTTTTAAAACTCATGAAAAATATATTGAAGCTGAACAAGTAGAACTTTTAAAAGAGGTATATAGTAGAGAGATAAAAGATCAATCAGATAGCGAGCTTGCAAATTCGTATAGATATAGAGGCTTGCTTACTTATGAAGAAGCAGGAGAGTTATTTGTTAAGCAAACTGGGTTTAAGATGTTTGATAAAACTTTTTGAGGATTAGATAATGTTACAGAAAAAACGAGAGAAGATTTAGCTTTTAGTATTTCAAATAGTAGTTTGACAAGCACGTATTTTCATCCAAGTTTACTTTTAAATGAGAAAAATTTATCATTAGATCTTGCATTAAAATTATTTTATAAATATGATGGAGTGGCTTTTCTACTTGATGAGTATGCAGAAACAGATTGTAAAAATATAGCGTTCATGAATGAGTTATATCAAAATATTATAGATGTTAGATATGAAAATACGGCTCACCAATATATCTTGCCGATAACTAAAGTAGAGAAATTTAAAATAAGTAAAAACGGTATTCCGTCTGTATTTTATACAGATTTATAATGACGGTACTATGTCTTAAACTTATTATTCTTTGAAAAAAATAATAAATGTGATTTCGAAGTTATACAATAACTGTTACTGGATAGCTGTTCAAGATAGGAGAGTGTTTTGCAAAACGGATATTTAAGTAATGATTATCAAGATACACGAGAAGAATCTCTTTGTTACTATAAAGATGAACGTATGAAAGATTTTAAAGTTACACCTTTGATAGATAGATACATGTTACACCAAACCACATATAACGGTGAAATCTTAGGATTTCCAAAAATATTTGCACACAATAAAATTTATAAAGATACGCAGTTTATTTTTGAATATAATTGTATAGATATGGTTGGAGATTTTTGTAGCCTTATTATTGATGAGATAGATAATAAACAGTATTTTGTGTTTAGAGAAGATTTATACGGCTACTCTGTTTTTGATATTAATGAGAAAATATTCTTTAGGTTTTTTCCACAAATGGTACTTGATAGAAATGAAGATTTTATCTGGACAGATATTAAGTATAATCAAAAAACCCGTCTATGTATAGTTGATGGATGTTACTGGGCTGCTCCTAATTCATTACTTGTGATAGATTTTTCAAACCCTATGATCGAAAATAAGTATCTCGATATTAATAGTTGTTTGAAGGGCGGATACGATAATTATGAAAATATAAATTTTAAAGAATTTTCAGATACAGCTGTTCATATCACTGCATATAATTTAAATTCAGAGATAGATGAAGATATTGCGATATCGTTTGATGAGTGTAGAGAGTGGCTTCGAGTGAAATAAAATAATTATATTATGTAAGCTGTTATGTGTACAAAAAAATATACTGAATTAAAGTTGTGAAATTATTTTACAATTTAGTAGATAATCAATTATTAACGTTGACTGGTGTTCCTTAACTTTTCACATTATATATATGAAGGAGGGTAGATAAGAATGATTAAAGGTTTTCCAAAACATCTTCTTGGTGATGTAAATTTTGTAAAAGCATCAATCTCTACAAGAACCTCTACTTCAAGTGGGATTGAGCAAAGTGAAAATAAATGCAATTATTTGATACAAGGAGATACGATTTCTTTTTCTTGTCGTATCTACTATAAAGATGTTTTTGATAATGGAACAGGACGGTTTTCACCAACACAACAATTGATTTATCATTGTATATTTTCAAGACATTATAACGGATTTACACGTCAAAAACATATTGAGGCGATATTGTCATTAGATGAGATACCGTACTGGACATTTCCATATATACTTAAAGTATGTGATGAGTATGTGGTAGAAATTTTAGAGTGCGTTTATGAGAATATCTATCAAAGAAATAACGATGAATTAAAATTATTTTGTATTGAAAACATTGAGTCATTTTGTTTAAGTTATGCAAGAATGATTAGTTACTGGAATGAATTTTATCGTAATCGTAACGGATGTTATCAGTATAAAAACTATATCGGTAAAAAATTATTTCATGATTGTTTCGGATACACTCGTTCAATGAATAAATTAATTAGTTCAAGAAAATAAATATTTTTTTGGGATAGAATAAAATGATATTTGAAGAAGCTTTTGATATTTTATGCAGTGAGTTAGGTGATGAATTTAATTGGGAATTTATAAAATTTACAGATAAATACTTTCGAAATCAAGCAAAAAAGGAAATCACAGAAGGACATTCCTTATATGAAGTAACTTTATATTCTGTTGCAAGATGTACTTCTAATGATGATGTTTTATTTATCACCAGTGATAAGCACAGTGGAAATTTATAGATCATAGTTTATTTAACGTATAGCAACAACAAGAGCAACAGCTTTCCA